>CAXTNS010000290.1:2978-8276 GCA_964245465.1 uncultured Thermoanaerobaculia bacterium | reverse complement strand
CATCAACGGCGACCCCGCGCAGCGCAAGCTGGTCGAGATCCTGCTCAAGGAGAGCTACCGGCTCGACCGCACCATCAAGGGTTTCCTGCGCTTCGCCCGGCCCCGGGAGCGCTCCAGCGTCTCCTTCGACATCGCGCGCCTGCTGGCCGAGAACGTCGAGCTGCTGCGCAACAGCGAGGAGGTCTCCGAACGGCACCACATCCGGGTGGAGCTCGATCCCCCCTCGACCCGGCTGTTCGCCGACCCCGACCAGGTGAGCCAGATCTTCTGGAACCTGGCGCGCAACTCCCTGCGGGCCATGCCGGACGGCGGCACCCTGCGCGTCGGCGGCCAGCTCGGCGATGAGTGGTACCGCATCCAGGTGATCGACACCGGCCGCGGCATGACCGAGGAGCAGCGCACCAATCTGTTCCACCCCTTCCAATCCTTTTTCGACGGAGGCACCGGCATCGGCATGGCCATCGTCTACCGGATCGTTCAGGACCACGGCGGCCGGCTGCGCGTCGACAGCCGCCCGGGCGCCGGCACCACCATCACCGTCGAGCTGCCCACGGCCGGGGCGAGCGTCACCCTGGTCTCCGCGGAGGCCCCGGCGTGAGCCCGCGTTCCCGTCTGCTGATCGTCGACGACGAGTCGAGCCTGGTCGACTTCCTCTCCCTGCTCTTCCAGGGCGAAGGCTACGACGTGACCACGGCCCGCTCGGTCGAGGAGGCCCGCCGCTGCCTGGACCGCGGCACCTTCAACCTCGTGCTGTGCGACATCCTGATGCCGGACGGCAACGGCCTCGATCTCCTGCGCCAGATCAAGAGCGCCGGCGACGGGGGGCCGCCGGTCATCATGATGACCGCCTACACCTCGACCAAGTCCGCCATCGAGGCCATGAAGCTCGGCGCGGCCGACTACGTCTCCAAGCCCTTCGACGTGGAAGAGCTGAAGATCGTGGCCCAGAAGGCTCTGGAACGGGCCGAGCTGGCGGACGAGAACGTCTACCTGCGCCGGGAGCTGGAGCAGAAGTACACCTTCAACAACATCATCGGCAAGAGCGGCCGCATGCAGGCGATCTTCTCGCTGATCGACCGCATCGCCCGCACCAGCTCCACCGTCCTCATCCACGGCGAGAGCGGCACGGGCAAGGAGCTGATCGCCCGCGCCATCCACTTCGCGAGCCCGCGCTCCACGCGCCGCTTCCTCTCCATCAACTGCGGCGCCATGCCCGAGAACCTGCTCGAAAGCGAGCTGTTCGGCCACGAGCGCGGCTCCTTCACCGGCGCCGTGCGCGACAAGAAGGGCCTCTTCCAGGAAGCCGATCACGGCACTCTGTTCCTGGACGAGATTGGCGAGATGACTCCCACCATGCAGGTCAAGCTCCTGCGCGCGCTCCAGGAGAAAGTCGTCCGCAAGGTGGGCGGCACCGACGAAGAGCCGGTCGACGCGCGCATCATCACCGCCACCAACCAGGACCTCGAAGCGCGCATCCAGACCGGCGACTTCCGGGAGGACCTCTACTACCGGATCAACGTGCTGCCCATCCACCTGCCGCCCCTGCGCCAGCGGCGGGAGGACATTCCCCTGCTGGTCGACTTCTTCCTCCAGAAGTACAGCAAGCAGATGGACCTGCAGTTGCGCCAGATCTCGATCGAGGCCATGCACATCCTGGAGAGCTATGACTGGCCGGGCAACGTGCGCGAGCTCGAGAACCTGATCGAGCGCGTGCTCGCCCTCTCCCATGCCGAGACGGTCACCACCCGCGACCTGCCGGTCCACCTCCTCACCAACCGGCGGACGAACCCGGACCTCATCCAGCTCCCCGAAGAGGGGCTGGACCTGGAGGCCTACCTCGAATCCATCCGCACGCAGCTCATGATCCAGGCCCTGGAGCGCACCGACGGCATCCAGACCCAGGCGGCGGAGCTGCTGGGGATGAGCTTCCGCTCGTTCCGGTACTACGCGAAGAAGGCCGGCCTCAAGGGCGGGGATTAGGGACGCGGAAGCCTACTTCCGCGTCCCCCGGCGCGCCCGCTCGATCAGGCGCGCCGAGTCCTTCATGCACTCCATCATCTTTTCCTGGAGCGCCTCGCCCCGCTCGCCCAGGGTGCGGGCGTGGGCGAGCACGGAGCGCGCGCGGTCCTCTTCGCCGTGGGCGAGGAGGGCCATGCCGAGATGGGTCAGCGTGGTGGGCGAGGGACCCAGCTCGCTCGACTTGGAGAGGAAGTCGACCGCCTTGTCGAACTCCTTGCGCTTGTAGTGCACCCAGCCCAGGGCGGCCAGGGGGAACTGCTTGATCTCGTCGGGTGACAGGTCGACGGAACGGCGGGCGTAGTCGAGGGCCTCGTCGAGGTCCTCCTCCATCTCCGCCAGGTTGTAGGCCATCTCGTAATAGGCGATGGACTTGGTGAAGTTGGAGCTGCCCTCGTCGAGCAGCAGCTCGCCGATGTGGTTACCCTCCCGGAACTTGCCCTGGCTGCGCAGGGCCTCGATCAGGGCCGCGTAGGCCGTGGCCTTGAGCGTCTCGCCGGGGTTCAGGTCCAGCACCTTGCGCGTCACGGCCTCGATCTCCTGGTTGCGGTTCATGCGCAGGCACAGGAGCGCGTAGGACATGAGGAGCGTCGGGTTCTCCGGGTCGAGCGCCAGGGCCCGGCGGTAGCAGGAGTGGGCCTGCTTCAGGTTGTCGTGGGCGCGCAGCTCCTCGCCCTTCCTGAACCAGGCCGCGGCCTCGCCGTCGACCTCGGGCAGCGGCGTGCCGGAGTGGCCCGAGAGGTAGCGCACGAGGTCCTGGTACTGGAGCTTCTTGGGGTTGAGCCGCTGGGCCTGGCGGAAAGAGTCCAGGGCCTTCCTCGTCCAGTGGCGGTCGAGATAGGCGAGACCCAGCAGGGGGTGGTCCTCCTCGAAGGCCGGATCGTGCCGGACGGCTTCCTGGAGGTAATGGACGGCGAGCGAGAGCTTGCCCATCTCGTAATAGCAGCTTCCCAGCAGAAACAGGGCCTGCGGCACGGGATCGACCTCGACCGCCCGCTCCAGGAACAGCACGGCCTTGGCGAGGTTCCCCTTGCCAGCGTACACGGCCCCCAGGCTGAAGTGCGGCAGGAAGCTGTCGGGATAGATGGCCACCGCCCGCTTCAGGTGCTCCTCGGCCCGGCCATGGTCGCCGCGCTCGTAGTGGATGACGCCGCTGTAGACGAGGCCCTCGTAGTGGTCGGGCTTCACCTCGAGGACGCGCGCAAAGTAGGCGAGGGCCTGCTCGCTGTTGGCCTCATTGAAGTGGGTCTCGCCCAGGAAGTAGGCGAGCTCGTAGTTGCCGCGGTCCAGCTTGTAGGCGGACTCCAGAGCGGCCACGGCGCGCTCGATGTCGAAGGCGAAGAGGGCATACTCGGCGTCCTCCAGGTGCTGGAGGAAGAGCTTGCGCTTGTCGCCGTGATAGAGGCCGGCGATGCGCTCCTTGGTGGCGAGGAAGCGCTCGCGCTTCTCCAGGGCCAGGAGCTGGTAGTCCATCTTGGACTCCCAGAGCTCGCTCCACTCCTCCCAGCCGATGTACTTCTTCTGCTCCAGCAGCTCGCGCAGGGCGGAGAGGCCCGTCTGGTTGATGAGGATGTTCTTCTCCTGCTTGTGCAGGGCTCCGAGGAGCTGGCGGACGGTCTCGGCCGTCCGCTTGACCGCCTCTTCCAGGATGGAGATCCGCTCCAGCAGGTGCTCGTCGAAGGAGAAGCTCTCCTCCGCGGACTCCTCATAGGACTCCTCGTCCTCGCGCAGAGAGCCCGAGAGCACCAGGAGCTTCTGGTGGCAGCGGACGCAGAACTCGTGGTCGTCCTGGTTGGGGGCGCCACAGACTTGGCAGTACATCCTTCTCTCGTCTTCCTCCAGCCAGATTCAGCTCTGGCCGTATTCGTAGAAGCCCCGGCCCGACTTGCGGCCGAGCCGGCCGGCGTCGACCATCTTGACCAGCAACGGGCAGGGCCGGTACTTGGGATCGCCGAACCCCTGTTGGAGCACCCGCAGGATGTCGAGGCAGACGTCGAGCCCGATCAGGTCGGCCAGCGCGAGCGGTCCCATGGGATGGTTCATCCCCAACTTCATAACCTCGTCGATGGCTTTCGGCTTCCCGACGCCCTCGTAGAGGCAAAAAATGGCCTCGTTGATCATGGGCATGAGCACGCGGTTGGAGACGAAGCCGGGCGCGTCGTGCACCTCGACGGGGGTCTTGCCCATGCGCCGCGAGGCCGCTTCCACGCCCTCCCAGGTCTCCTGACTGGTGGCAAGGCCGCGGATGACCTCGACGAGCTGCATGACCGGCACGGGATTCATGAAGTGCATGCCGATCACCTTCTCCGGCCGCTGCGTGGCCGCGGCCAGCTTGGTGATGGAGATCGAGCTGGTGTTGGAGGCGAGGATCGCCTCAGGCCGGCAGACCCGGTCGAGCTCGGCGAGGACCTTCTGTTTGACCTCCAGTTTTTCGACCACGGCCTCGATCACGAGGTCCGCCTTTTCCAGGGCGCCGAGGTCGCCCCCCGTCGAAAGCCGGGAGAGCGCCTGGTCGCGATCCTCCGCAGCGAGCTTCCCCTTGCTCACGAGGCGCTCGTAGCCCTTGGCGATCTGCACCTTACCGCGCTCCAGGGCTTCGGGTACCGCGTCCACCAGGACCACTTCATATCCGCTCTGGGCGGCGACCTGGGCGATGCCGTGCCCCATGGTCCCCGCGCCGACAACTCCAATGGTATGAATTGACTTCATGGAATAAATCTCTCCCTTGCCGCCAGGCAGGCGGATAGGGCAGCCTATGAGATCGGGCGACGAAGGGTCAAGGAGCCTTGCTTTCAGCAATGTTATACTCCTAAATAAATAAGCTGGCTCAATCTTCCCAAGGTTTGGGCCCAAGGTTTGAGGCATACCCGTGCAAGACGCTGACTTCGACTGGAACTGCTCGTACGTGATCCCCGCGGATCTGACCTTCCGCCTCACACCCTCGGGCAGCCTGCAGGTGGACACCGGCGCGGGAGTGCCCACCATCGAGGTCCCGAGAGACTGGGTCCTTCTCGTGCTCGCCTTCGCGCGGGCCGGGACCGCGGAGGCGGCCTACGAAGCGGTGACCGAAGACTGGGAGGTCGACCAGGAAACCTTCCAGCAGCTCCTCCAGATGTGGGTCTCCCAGGGGTTGCTCCGGCTGTCTGAGACCGCCGACCCCACGCCCTCACGACTCGCCCTGTTTGCGAAGGCGACGGCAGACGACGCCGTCCCGCTCCGCTCCCACTTCCCGCTGCAGCGGCCGCTGGAGTTCTATCCGGGGCTCGACACGCGCGAGATCCA
>CAXTNS010000290.1:0-2968 GCA_964245465.1 uncultured Thermoanaerobaculia bacterium | reverse complement strand
CACGACCGCGAGCGCTTCCCCTGGGTCGCCGTGCTCGAAGACTCGTTCCCGGTGATCCAGGCCGAATTCGCCCGGCTCGTGGAGGGCGGCTCCGGCTTCTCTCCCGTCTATCGCTCCCAGACGAGCACGGGCGAGTGGGCCGCCTCCTATCTCTGGGTCTTCGGCAAGCAGGTCGAAGAAACGTGCCGCTCGTGTCCGGAGACCACCCGCATCCTGAGCTCCATTCCCGGAGTCGCGGAATTCGGTACCACGATGTACTCGGGCCTCGCTCCCCACACCCACCTCGCTCCGCACTACGGATACAGCAACGCCAAGCTGCGCTGTCAGCTCCCGCTCCGGGTCCCCGGCCGCTGCAGGCTCAAGGTCGGAGAGCACGAGGTCGAGCAGCGGGAGGGGAGGTGCATCGTCTTCGACGATTCCTTCCTCCACTCGGCGTGGAACGACAGCGACGAGCCTCGCTTCGTCCTGGTCTTCGACTTCTTCCACCCGGACCTGACCTCCGAAGAGGTCCGGTACCTCGCGCGCCTGGCGAGCGAGAGGGAGCTGGCCAAGGGCTATCTTCGGCAAGAGGACGCCGGACAACGGGTGGATTGGGTCCGATGACTCACGGTGCCGCCGCCAGCCCCTCCGATAGCTCCGGCGGCGAGCCCTCCAGGAACGCCTTGAGGTCCTGGTGCGCCCGGCTGGCCAGCGGGTGCTTGCTGGTCTCGTAGCAGCCGAAGCGGTAGCGGAGGAATCCCTCCTCCCAGGGGCCGTGCGGCTCCAGGGGCTCGATCGACGCCACGCACAGCTCCGGAGCCTTGATCGTGCGGGTGATCTCGACCCTCAGAGCCAGCCGCTGCTGCTGAAACATGTCAATGGCGAACGGCGTGCCCAGGGCCTGCCAGAGCCTGCGGCCGAGCGCTGGATCCCGGCTCGCCAGGTGGAGGGAGAGCGGCAGGGTCTTGTTGGCGAGCCGCCGGTTCACCCAAGGGTCTTTCTGGTAGCCCGCAACGGCGGCCAGCAGGTGCTGGCCGGCCTCCGGAATACGGTCGGCGGCGGCGTGCCAGCGGGCGAGGAGGAAGTCGGCCTCGATCGGCTGCTCGCGCGCCACTTGAGCAGCAATCTGGGGAGCCCGGGGATCGGCCTGGTCCGCCAGGCAGGTGCCGAGAACCAGCAGGTCTTCGTGGTGGCGGGGAGGCTCCGGCTGCTCGAACCAGCGCGCGCAGGCCGCGTCCATGTCGTCGCGCAGGAAGGCGAGACGCGCGGCGATGCGGCTCCGCGCGGCGGGGTTACCCTTGGGATCGGGATCCGGGGCCGCGACCTCCCAGTAGGTGGAGCGTACCAGCCTGAGCTCGGCCACCTGGGACCAGTCCAGCGATCCCCCACGGGTCACGGGACGGTTCTCGCCACGCTGAGCCGCCAGGGCAAGGAGATCCTCCATCCGGAACAGGCCGAAACGCCCGAGGTTGCGGGCGAAACCGAACTCGAGGAGGGGGCGGTCGTCCGTATTGATCAAGTCATTGATCGCGTCCTTGCGCGGCTCCCGCATGGCGCGGGAGAACGCGGGGGACGCCGCGTAGCCGGTGTAGAAGCCCTCTAGCCCCTCGACGCCCCAGATGCGGGCCAGGGCGGTGCGGTAGGGCTCCTGGGCCATGCGGGAGCGGACGAGGCCGAGGTCGTGCACCACGGGCTCCCGGCCCGCCATGAGCAGCAGGTCGGACCGGTGCACGCGCCAGCTCTCGACCGCCGGGAAGACCTCGCCCAGGGTGGCATAGGCCGTCTGCACGGCCCGGGCGTCGATCTCATAGCCCTGGAGCCACTGGAGGAAGAGCCCCCCGGGGCGCAGCCGCTGCTCCACGGCGCGGTAGAAGTCGACGCTGAAGAGGCTCGCGATGCCGGCCCGGTAGGGGTTCGAAGGCTCGGAGAAGATGATGTCGTAGGTGCTGTCCGTGGTGAGCAGGAGCTCCCGACCGTCGCCGGTCACCAGGTGCACCTTGGGGTTCGAGAGCACCCCCAGGTTGATCGGGGACAGGACGCGGGAGACGTGCTCGATGACCGGCTCGAGCTCGACGACGTCCACCCGCTCCATCGTGGGCACGCGGGCCAGCCAGCCGGCCGTGCTGCCCGTCCCCAAGCCGATGACGAGCGCCCGGCGCGGGTTGGGATGGACCGCAGTGCCCAAGAGGCCGCTCATCACCTGGGTCGGCGCGTCGCTCAGCGCGCTGCCGTCGGACTTGCCGTTGACGATGAACGCGTATTCGTCCGAGAGATCGAGGGCGACGCTGCTCTCGACGCCGTCCGCCTCCCAGGTGATCCGCCGGCGCACCTCTTCGAGCCGCCGGTGGATCTCGTTGGGCCCCGTCCAGTCCGTGACCTTCTCGCGGCCGGCGCCGATCGCCGTGTGCCGCCAGTACACGGAGGGTCCGGAAGTCAGGACGAAGACGAGCCCCACGGCCCCCGCGAGCAGAGGCCCTGCGGCAGCTCTGCGTGGAGCCCCCGCACGCAGGCTGGCCACCACGGCCACGGCTGCCAGAGCCAGAAGCAGGATCGCCACCAGCCGCCACACACCGGTTGCGGTCAACAGGGGGATCAGGCCGAAACCGCCGGCGATCGAGCCTACGATGGCCCCCAGGGTGTTGGCGGCATAGGTCACCCCCACCTCGCGGCCCACATCGCGCCGGCCGGAGCCCAGGAGCGCGATCAGCAGCGGGAACTGATACCCGGCCACGACGGCCGCCGGCAGCACCGCCAGGGCCGTGATCACCGTCCACACCACCACCAGCGGCCAGAAACCCGCGCCGCCGATGGGCCTCAGCAGGGCGGCCATCACCGCCACCCGGTCGCCCATGGCGAAGGGGAGGGCCATGAACAGGGCCTCCAGCGAGCAGGTGAGGGCGAACGTCAGCAGGGTCGGCCGCCGCCGTCCCTCCCCGGCACCATAGAGGAGGCCCCCCAACCCGATGCCCAGCAGAGCCATGGCCAGAAT
>CAXTNS010000289.1:7914-8291 GCA_964245465.1 uncultured Thermoanaerobaculia bacterium | reverse complement strand
CGGGCGGAGGCAGGCTCAACGTTTCGGAGAAGAGGTTGGGATTGGAGTCCGCGGCCGCCGCCAGCCCCGCCTCTCCCTCCCAGAGCCCGCGGTCATCGACCGCCAGCAGAGCCGGCCGCCACTCCGGCGACTCCACCTTGAAGCTTTCTCCCCGGCGGGCCGCGTCGAGGTCCGCGAGCACGCGCTCCCGGTCTGCTTCCGGGGGATGGCGGGTCGCGAGACTCGCCTCGATCTCCGTCACGGCCTCCCGGGCTCGGCCCAACCGCAGCAGGGCGAGCCCCCGCAAGTAGCGCGGCGTACCGGCGGCCGGACCGGCCAGTCGGCACGCGACGGCCCCGACGACGTTGTAGATGAAGAACCGGGCGTAACTCATCGAC
>CAXTNS010000289.1:0-7904 GCA_964245465.1 uncultured Thermoanaerobaculia bacterium | reverse complement strand
GGCCACTCCCTCGGTGACCAGAGCGGCAAGGCCCAGCAAAAAGAGCAGACAAGACGGCGACATCCGGCGCATGGCGGACCACCTTCTCTCTTTGGATAAGCCTTTATTATAAAATAGAACGAACAAGTTGCCAAATCGTTCAGTCGAGGAGACTGGTGCCAGAACCCGAGTTCGACGTCTTCCTGTCCCATGCGAGCCCTGACAAGCCCGTGGTGGAAGAGATCGCCCGGATCCTCGATCGCCGTGGGATCAGGCCCTGGCTCGACAAGTGGCACCTCCAAGCTGGCGAGCTCTGGATGCCGGAGATCGAAAAGGCCCTCGAGAGCTGCGCGGCCTGCGCCGTCTGCATTGGCCCGAACGGCTTTGGCAACTGGCAGACGGAAGAGATGAACGCGGCCATCCAACTCCAGGTATCGAGCCGGAGGGGGAGGGTGATCCCGGTTCTCCTCCCTGGAGCTGAGCAGAAAGAACGCGACGCCCTGCCCCTGTTTCTCAGAGGGCGGACCTGGGTCGACTTCCACGCGACTCTGGAGGACGAGGAAGCCCTTCAGCGCCTGATCCGTAGTATCCGCGGCGAGAAGCGTCCAGCCCCCAACTCCGGCGAAGCCCTGGTTGAGGGAATGGAGGCACCGAGGAGACTTCCCCCTACCGCGGCCTTGAACACTTCGACGTGGGGGACTCGGCCTTCTTCCACGGCCGGGAAGACCTGACGGACTGGCTGCTCGCCAAAATCCGTCCCACCCGCCACGAACAGCGCTTCCTCGCCATCCTGGGACCCTCGGGCAGCGGCAAGTCGTCGCTTGCGCGAGCCGGGCTCCTCGCCGCCTTGAAGAACGGCGAGATCCGCGGAAGCCAGCACTGGCCCCACGTCATCTTCAAGCCCGGCGCGCACCCGCTCGAAAGCCTGGCGCTCGCGCTCACCCAGTCCCTGCGTCCGAACGACTCCCCCTCCGAGGTGAGCCAACTGGCGCGGAGCCTCGGTACCGAGTCTCACACCCTGCACATCACCGCCTCCCTGGCCCTGCGGGGCACGCCCGGTGAACGCTACCTGGTCCTGCTGATCGATCAGTTCGAGGAAGTCTTCACGCTCTGCAAGGACGAGGCTCAGCGGCAGGCCTTGATCGACAACCTGCTCTATGCCGCGCGGGAGCCGGCCGGCCAGACGGCGGTCGTCCTCACCCTGCGCTCCGACTTCTATGGCCGCTGCGCCGCTTACCCCGAGCTTGCCGCTTCCATTTCGGACAACACCGAGCTCGTGGGGCCCATGACCGAAAAGGAGCTGCGCAGCGCCATCGAGGAGCCGGCCAAGGACGCGCACCTGGAGCTTGAAGGTGGGCTCGCCGACCTTCTGATGAGCGAGGTCCAAGGCCAGCCGGGGGGCCTGCCGCTCCTCCAGCACGCCTTGCTCCAGATCTGGGAACGGCGCGAGGAGCGGCGCGACGGACGCAGGTGGATGACCGTGGCCGCTTACCGCGAGATTGGAGGCGTGGCTGGCGCCCTTCAGGGCCATGCCGAGCAGGTCTTCTCCAGCTTCACCAGGGAAGAGGGCGAAACCTGCCGGCGGATTCTCCTCTGTCTGGTCCAGGTCAATGATCAGCAGAGAGTGACGAAACGCCGGGTCAGCCTTGACGAATTGATCCGGAGCGCCGGAGGAGAGGCGGACCGCAAGGCCATTGAGACCGTCGTCTCCCGATTCACGGCCGAGCGGCTGTTGACGACCGGAGACGAAGGGCGGCCCACCGTGGAGATCGCGCACGAGGCGCTCCTCACCGCCTGGAAACGTCTCGCGGGATGGATCCAGGACCAGCAGGAAGACCTCCAGACCCGCGACCGGCTCGAAGAGGCGGCGCGCGAGTGGATCGACAACCATCGCGACCCGTCCTATCTCTACTCCGGAGTCCGCCTCAGCCAGGCCGAAGACTGGAAGGCCCGTCATCCGGGAGAGCTGAGCTCGGAGGCCCAGGAGCTCGTCACGGTCAGCGTCGCTCAGCGTGAGGAGGAGCAGGCCAGGAAGCGCCGTCAGCGCCGGCGGGTGATGGCCCTCCTTTCGACAGCGGTTTTGGCGGCTGTTGTTACCGCCTTCACGATGTTCGGTCTCTGGAAGAAGTCTGAACGGCAACTGAACATCAACCTCGCCACGCAAATGGTGGAACGGGCGAAGCTGAATCTCCCGTCAAATCCTCTGATCAGCCTGCTGCTGGGGATCAAAGCGGTCCAGTTGCACAACGACCTACCCGCGGCAAAAGCGGCGTTGCTGAACGCTTTGGCTCTTGCCGACGGGCGGCCTCTGGGAAAGCCCGGGATCGTGGCCACGGCCCCCTCAGCGGACCACCGCTCGATGGCCACGGCGAGCCGGGAGGGTACGGTGACGATCTGGGACCTGGAGCCGGAGATTCCGCGCGAGGTCCGGACCCTCGACATCAAGGATACGATCAAGCGCCTGGCAGTGAGCAGCGACCGCCGCTGGCTGCTCACTAGTGATCAGGATTCTGAGGTCCGGCTCTGGGATCTGAAGAAAAAAGATCAGGGAATCCTTTTGCCGATTGAGAACTGGTGGCCCGGTGACCCCTTCAGTCTGGACAGCCGGTGGCTGGTCACGCAACGCTTGGATACGCCGGTCCTGCGGAGCCTCGGCAGCGACTCCCAGCCGAAAGAGCTGAAAGAATGGCCCCGGGAGTTGGAGGGGTTGAGATCTCCTCCCCCTGTACCCGAGACCCCTCTGGATTTCTTGAGCTCCGACGGCCAATGGCGCGCTCTGGCCTATAAAGACGGGAGCGTCGCCCTGCAGAGCGTCTCTACCAGGATCGAGCTCCACACCTTGGGCCAGCCCATCCAGAACCTGTTCTTTGTTCGAGAGGACCGCCAACTCGTTGCCCAGGCCGGAAACGAGTCACCGCGCCTCTGGGATCTCACCCGCTATCCCTCCGGCAAGATCCTCGCCGCCGCGCCGGAGGGTGCCCGGCGTGTGGAGGGTGTACCGGATAACGTCGTCGACATCGTGTACACCAAAACTCGCAGGCAACTCCAAGGCCTCGACTCCTCCTCTCTGACCTGGGCCTTCAGCCCGGACGGCTTGCGGCTCGCGGCCGGCAGCCCAAACGGCCAGGTTCTCCTCTGGAACCTCAAGAGCGGAAACCTGACACCTCGGACCATTACCTTGGAAGGCCCTATCACCAAGCTTGCTTTTCATCCTCAGGGAAGTTTCCTGGCGATTGGCGGCCAAGGGATTGCCTGGCTCTGGGACTTCAAGAGCGAACCAACAACGATAGTCCGCGATCAAACCCTACCGATCATATCTGGCAATCCAACCAACCGGGCCGTATCCGCCCTGGCTTTCGGCTCGGAGCCTCCCCGTCTGGCCGTCGGCTGGGACCAGGGAAGAGTCCTTCTCTTCGAGCTCTCTGGCCTGCGCCTCCGCAAAGACCTGAGTCGGGCGACTGCTGTCACAGCCCTCTCCTTCAGCCCCGACGGCAAAGTTCTTGCTATCGCTGAGGCAAATGGAAAAGCCTATCTCTCTAGAGATGGCAGTGCGGAAATCCCGCTCGAAAACCAGGATCGGAACACCCACGTCCTCACCTTCAGCAAGGACGGCCGCTGGCTGGCCGGCGGGGGGGAGGATGGCACTCTTCAACTCTGGAGCGTTGGTGAGGATCGCCCCTCGGGGGTTCCCGTTGCATGGAAGGGACACCCTGGTGCTATCCGTTCTCTCACTTTCACTAATGACGGAAGAGATCTGATCACCACCGGCGCGACCGACTCCGTCCGCCGCTGGCCTCTGGACCCGGACGAGATGATCCGTGTCGCGTGCGCCAGGGCCGGAGAAGGCCGCAACCTCACGAAGGAGGAATGGGCCCGCCACGCTCCGGCCGGCGCAACCTTCCGTGAAGGAGCGCCCTGCGAGGGAGTGGGACCGCCGCAGTCCAACTCAAAATTTTAGCCTCTGGCGTCTGGAGAGGAGTCAAGGCGCGCCCTTGCTGGTCTGCCGCACCTTCTTGATAAAGAAGGGGTGGCGTCATGGCGTGCATACGTCAGCGAGCGGGGTCTCTGCCGAGTCCCCGGGGGCCTCCTTTCGGCCGGCTTCAGAAGCGATGGCAAAGAGTTGGGAATCCATCCAGAAGCCTTCTGAAAGGAGCAGTCGATGAAAAGAGTGCTTTTCGTAGGAGCCTTGATCCTCCTGGGCCTCTCGCTGGCCCTGCCTGCGACCGCCGCTACGAACATCGTCTACAGCGGCATCGACGTCTGGGCCACCCGTGGTGACGGGCGAACCTTCACGGATTTCAAGTTCGAGCCGATCCCCTCCGGCTTCTTCTGTGCCAACTCCGCTCCCTTCGAGGGCCGAGTCACCTTCCAGGGCGAGCCGATCACGACGGGTGAAGGCCACGAGTTGAAACGAACGGATACCATCGTTCACCGCCTCGATGACGCGGTGTTCGACAAGCGGGGCCGGGCCACGACCCGTATCCAGGTCCGCGCCCTGAGCCTCGTAAGCATGGCCCCGGTTCAAACTTCCTGCGGGCAGTTCAACGTCAAGGCGGTCCTCGACGGTGAGCAACCCGTCACCCGCATGCGGATCTTCCGGGAGAATGACAAGGGTGGCTTCTTCATCGCGCCGCTCGCCCTCAATGTGAAGCTCCTGTTCACACCGGTGAACCAACCGAATGCCCGGCCTCTGGTGCTCAAGCAGAACGTGCGTTTCAACAACAATCCTCGCCAACCGTGGGCCAGCGATGCGAACGGGCGGGCCTTCGTCCATGAAGCCTCCGTCAAGGTGGACACGGATGGCGACGGCAGGCCCGACACCTCCTTGCCTGGAACCTCGAATTTCGTTGCCGGCCTCGGGGGGCAGTCCAAGGCCGCGTTCTACGATGGCAGTTGCCACTACTACGACGGCGCGCACATGCACTGCCCGTACTACAACGAACCCTAGCTGCCCCTGAGCTCTTGCTTTCCCTCCTCTCCGCCATGGAGAGGAGGGCTGAGGGGAGCACCTCTCCTACCCGTAGCTCTCCCGGTGAATCCGCTCATCCGGAACCCCCAGGTTTTCCAACGCCTCCAACACCGTCTCCAGAAAGCGCGGCTAGGGCTCTTCCCCTTTTCCTTGGCGGCAGGTCTTGCATTCATTTCTTAAATAATTTATATTAGATGACAATCGGGCCATACGAGAGCATCGCTCATTGGCGGGAGGGATTTCTCGCCGAAAGGAGGCAATCTATGTCCAGAAAGAGCTCAGAAGTGATCGGGAAAGTCCTCTGTAGCTTCGCGTTCACCTTGGTGGTCCTGGCGCCGGGGGCCGCCCTGGCCGCCCAGGAAGGCTGCGGCGATGATGCTCACGCCAAATTTGCCCAGGCGGTGGCGGACGGGGCATCGGAAGAAGAGCTCGAAGCCGTGTTCGGACATTGCCGCAACGAGGTCGAGGAGCCCACCTGCCCGGCAGACGTCAATGCGTTCAGCACCGGCCGCAGGCTTGCGTCCGTCGATCAGAAGATCAAGCTCGTCACCAGCTTCAACACGTCCTACGAGAGGATGAACGGCTGCGGCTACCACCCCCAGGCCGAGATGGTGGGCTGTGACGTCGAGATCCGTCAGTTCGGCGGCTATGGCGGCTTCCCCTGGGGCACCTTCGAGCACGTGCTGTTCTGCTTCGACTGCGACCGTAACGGCTCGTGGGAGTTCACGACTCGCGGCTTCGTCCACGTCACCGACAACGTCGCGCGGCGCGCGGTGCCGCCCTGGTTCCACCTGGCCTATGCCACCACGTTCGCGGCTCCGGCCCTGTGCACCAACAACGATGGGCAGCAGACCAACGTCCGCGCCATCCTTTCCTGGGCTTGGGCGCCCCCTGACTGCGAATCCAGGCCCTACTGGGGGAACCGGATCGATTTCACGGCGCGCCGTGATCCCTGATCCTGAGCGACCTACCCGGGCGACCTCATCCTCCCAGCCCCTCTTCTTGAAGGAGAGGGGCTGGCGGATCTACTGCGCCGTCTTCCCCTCCTCCCAATCCACGCTGTACACCCCCACCGGCTGGGTCTTGCCGCGCAAGGGGATGGGGGTGAGGGAGGAGACGGGTGGCCGCAGGCGCAGGGCGGCGAAGAGGGGCTCGGCGATCAGGATCTCGCCCGGGGCGGCTTCGGAGCACAGGCGGGCCGCCACGTTCACGGCGTCGCCGATCACCGTGTACTCGAGGCGCCGGGCGCTGCCGATGTTGCCCGCGAAAACCTCGCCCAGGTTGATCCCGATGCCGACCGAAAGCGCCGGCCGCCCCCGCTCGACCCATTGCCGGTTGAGCCGCACGGGCTCATCCGCTCGGAGATCGAGGTGAAGCCGCGGATGTCGGAGAAGAGCACCACGGCCCGGCGCTTGGCGCCGCCGAGCTGGATCTCCTCCTCCTGGCCGGCGATCTGCCGCACGAGGTCAGGCGCGAAGTAGCGCTGGAAGTTGGAGAGCACCACGGCCTCGCGCCGCATGCGGTCGATCAGCCGGCTGTTCTCGATGGCGACCGCCGCCATGCCCGCGAAGGCGGTGAAGAACTCCAGGTCCTCCCCGGTGAAGGATTGGCCGTTGCCCAGATGGTCGAGATAGATGATGCCCAGCACCGTTCCCTGGGTGCCCAGGAGCGGGGCGCAGAGGGCGCTCTCGATGTGATGCCCCCCGTTGCCGTCGTCGTTGGGGCGGTCGTCGTCGGACAGGTTCGAGAGCACGGCGACCCGGTCCTCGACCGCCTTGCGCGCGATTGTCCGGGGCACCTTCCAGCCCCCCGCGGGCGCCTCCACGCGGCTGCGCCAGACCCGGGGCACCAGCTCCTCGCCCTCGTCGGCCGTCATCACGGCGACCCGGTCCACGTCCATCACCTGGAAGGTGAGGCCCACGATCCGGTCGAGCAACCGGTCGACCTCGGTCTGCTGCGAGAGCTCCTTGGCGATGTCGAGGAGGAGGTTGAGCTTGCGAGCCTGGCGGTCCTCCAGGGAGTCGCCGCCGATCTTGAGCAACGAGGCGCCCCCTCCCCGAGGGCCTTCCGCGAGCTGCGAGGCGATGTCGATCCGGCCGCGCACAGGCACCTGGCGCAGGATCGTGGCGTCGAGCGAGCCCTCGTCCAGCAGCTCCTCGGGCGGGGCGACAGCCTCCAACTGCTCGGCCACCACCTCGAAGCTCACCTTGCCGAAGGCCGCGCGCGAGCCGGGCGTCGCCAGGGCGTCGGTCACCCGCACCCCGTCCAGATACGTGCCGTTGGTCGAGCCCAGATCCTTGACCCGCACCCCCGCGCCCATCAGCTCCAGCTCGGCGTGGCGCCGCGAGACCGTGGGGTCCTGGATCGACAGGTCGCAAGTCGCCGAGCGTCCCACGACGAACGATCGTCCGCCTGTCACCAGGACGGATGGGCTTCCGGTGGCGGCGACCAGCTTGATAGCCAAAGAATCCCCTCTCTCCGTTCCCCTTTATTCTACTTTGTCAGACGCTCCCTCGCCGGGCACCGCGGCCCGGAATACCGCCCTCCCCTCGCGGGTTGAACGCCCTGAGTCGTCTATGTTACCCTTCGCAGGTCTGATGGCAGGCTCATTGGACATGTGGCGCATTCGTCTAGGGGTCCAGGACGCCGGCCTCTCACGCCGGTAACACGGGTTCGAATCCCGTATGCGCTACCAATCCGCGCTTTTATCAACGCTTTTACCGAATGATTCATCCCAGGCCCGGCCCCGCCGGGCTTTTCGATTTTGAGCGCCTCTCCACCCAACGCCCCGCCGAGAATGATCGCCGACGCCATGCTCGGCGCCCTCGCCCGCTGGCTCCGCGCCCTGGACCTCGACGTGGCCTACGCGCCGGCCCTCGCCGATCCCGACCTGGTGGACGGGGCGGTGGCCGAGGGGCGGACCATCCTCACTCGCGACCGCCGCCTGACCGAGCGC
>CAXTNS010000288.1:3105-8363 GCA_964245465.1 uncultured Thermoanaerobaculia bacterium | reverse complement strand
GGCCAGGCCGTGGCGCGACTCTCCCGTCGGGGAGGCCGTGCCACCGGGTCCCAGGTTCAACGTCGCGCGGTGGGGGGTGGGGCGGGCAGGGGTGCGCGGCCCAGGCCTCCGCACCCCTGGGAGTCTGGTCAGCCGGCGCAGGCGCAGCAGCCGCGCGAGCAGACCTCCCACGCGGCCGGCACGCCAGGACCGCAGTAGCCCCTGCACTGCGCATTCGTCTGGCAGTACCGCGTATAGGGCGGGCAATAGTAGCTCTGGGACAGGCTCACGGAAGCGGAAGCGGTGGGGGTAGCCGAGGCGAAGGTACAGAGAGAGGCCACCAGGCAACCGAGCAGGGCGAGTCTTTTCATGCGTCGTCTCCTTTCCATGGACGGACGCGCCATCGCGTCCCCACCCTCAAGAGTGCGGCAAGCCCGGGAGAAGGAGCCGCATCCTCATCTCTCTATTTTTCAATCAGACGCCACTTTCTTGCCAAGCTGGAGGACGAGGGCCGCTGTGGTGGCGGTGTCGGTGGAGTTGGAGCCGGGGACGGGCTGGTGGTCGAACTTGAAGTCATAGCCGCGCCGCACGCCGAGATGGCGGTTGAGAGCGGCCTGGAGCCCGACGTGGCCGTGGAAGCGGTAGTCTTCCGGATCCTGGAAATTGGGGAAGAGTGTCACCTGGCCATCCCATGAGGCGGTCTCGGAGAGCCGGGCGTCGCCGCTCACCTGGAGCAGTCCGCCGAAGGAATCGACCTGCGGGCGGTCTCCCCGCGGGTCCTCCCGGCTGACGGAGAGCCCGCCCAGGGCGCGCAGCTTCAACGCGGGCGTCTCGCGGATTTCCCAGAGCAGGCTGACGTCCGTGCCCTGCCGGAAGTCGAGGCCCGCGAAGCGGTTGCGTTCCCAGCGCACGCCGAGGGTGAGTTGGAGGCGCTTGAGCAGCCGCCGCTTGGCCCGCGCCTGGGCCAGGTAATTCTCGGCCGTGCGCCGTTTCTTCCTGGTGGCGGACACGCCGGCCGCGCTCCCTTCCATGGACCAGGACTGCCAGGCGCGGTTGAAGGAGGCGTCAAAGCCGGACGAGGAGGTCTCCGTGTTGCCGTTCGTGGCGAGATGGGAAAAGCCGAGCTTCATGTCCCAGGCCGGAATGGGACGAGGCGCCTCAGCCGCGAAGGCTTGAGAGCCGCCGGCCGCCAAGACGGCGGCGAGGAGGAAACGCGGAAACGCGGTTCGCAAGGCGTCGCTCCTTCGAGAAGGGGTGCGGCAAGACTACAGGAGGTATACGGATAGACTGTCGCCCGCGTCATGGCTGAATTCGAACCCGCCGATCCCAACTACGCCGAGCGCGTCCGCGCGAGCTTCGGCCGCCAGGGCTTCATGAGCAGCCTGGGCGCCGAGCTGACGGTCGTGGAGCCGGGGTACTGCGAGATCCGGCTCCCCTTCCGGTCGTCCCTGAGCCAACAGCACGGCTTTTTCCATGCCGGGGCGACGGCCGCTATCGCCGACAGCGCCGGCGGCTATGCGGCCTATACGCTGATGGGAGCCCGGGACTCCGTGCTCACCGTGGAGTACAAGATCAACCTTCTGGCCCCCGGCCAGGGCGAAGAGGTGGTGGCCCGCGCCCGGGTCGTACGGCCCGGGCGCTCCCTCACCGTCTGCCAGGTGGACGTGTTCGCCGTGAACGGCGGCGCCGAGACCCACTGCGCCACGATGCAGCAGACCGTGATCCGGCTGGAGAGGCGGCCGGATGCCTGATCAGTGCCTGAACACCTCCACCGCCCAGTCGTGGATCGGCTTCTCCACGAAGTTCTTGTGGCGGGCCGTCATGAAGTAGTCGATGTGGCCGAAGGCCGACGTGTACCGGGTCTCTACCCCCGCCAGCGAGCAACTGGTGTCCCGCACCAGGGCCAGCGGCCCCGTACGAGGTGAAACGCAGGACGTCGCCGATGATGCAGGGCTCGGAGGCGTGGAAAAGCCGGGCGGAGGGAAGGAGGGAACAAAAGATAAGATTCGCCTCCCGATGGCCCAATCCGTGCAAACACTCTCCGCACCGTGCGGATCTGGCTGAAGAGGATCATCCTCACCGTCCTCCTCCTGACAGGTCTCTACCTGCTGGCCGTAAACCTCTTCCTCAACAGCCCGCTGGCGACCCGGGCGTTCAACCGCCGCCCTCACAGGTTCCAGCTCCACTGGACGTCCGCCTGGACGGTCTGGCCCGGTCTCGTGCACGCGCGGGGTCTCAAGGTGGAGGGCTGGCGGCCGAACGTGGCCTGGTCCGTCACGGCGCAGCGGGCGCGGGGGTGGGTCGACCTCGGAGCGCTCACGGGCAAGTCGTTCCGAATCCGGGAGCTGTATGGCGAGGAGGTCCGCTCGACCGTCCTCCGCCGCAAGGGCATTGGGAAACCGGACCCGCCGCGGCGGCCTGGCCAACAACGTAGCCCACGGCAGCCCTGGAGCATGAGCTTCGAGGGGATCGTCCTGGACCACGTGCGGGAGTTCCGCTTCAACGACTTCCGCCTGACCGGCGACGGCCGGGCCGAGGGTGCGTTCTGGTTCGTTCTGGGTGGGGAGTTCCGGCTGGACCCCTCGAAGGTCCGCCTGCCCGCCGCTCAGATGGGGTGGGGCTCCGATACGCTGGCCCGCAACGTGGACCTCACGGCCGAGGCGAGTCTGGGACCCTACAAGGTCGGGGACCACCCGGGGCTCGAAGGCTTCGACTTCCTCTCCGGCACCGTCAAGGCCGAAGGTCAGGTCTCGGAGCTGCCGTTCCTCGAAAGGGCAGGGCTTCCCGGCGGAGAGGGCAGGAAGCCGGGGACGCTCACGGTCGACCTGCGGGTCGAGCAGGGGCGTCTGACGCCGGGCAGCCGGTTCGATTTCTCCGCTCCGGCGGACGGTCCGACTTCGCCGTTCATCCTGACCACTTTGGTGGTGGGCGGACGCGAGAGCTCTCTTCTCCGCCTTGGGCTCGACGCCAGGGGATTCTCCGCCGGCCGCCGGAAGGACGGGCCTCCCCTCTTCCGCAGCAAGGTCCTGTCCGTGGCATCCACGACCTCGGAGACCCGCCTCAGCCGGATCTTCGCCACGACTCGCGACGTGCGGGAGAGAAACGTCCCGATCTCTCTCCCCCTGGTGGGAGACGTGCGGGCCGAAGGCGTCGAGATCGAGGCGCCCGGCACCCGGGCCACACTGCGGGCGAGGATGGACCACGCGGCCGGACGGGTGGACCTGGCAGGGCTCCTCGCGCGCGACATCCACATCGACGGCCTGCTCGCGGACGGCATCTCGGCCCGCATGGACCTGGTCAAGGCGCCGCCCCCAGCCTCCGAGGCAGAGCCCATCTCCGTGCGGATCGCCGGCGCCCGCTTCTCGGACGTCCGCGAGGTGAGCCTCGGCCAGTTCCTTCTCGCGGGAGCCCTCCAGGCGGAAACGACCTTCTCCTATGAGCCGGACGGCACCCTCACGGTGGACCGCGCCGCGGTCGCCATGTCTTCGGGATCCTTCCGGGCGAACGGCCAGCCGGCGGCCCAGAACCTCTCGTTCAAGGTCGAAACCCGGATCGAGCCCGCCATCCTGGGGCAGACCGTGGGGCCCGCCTTCCTGCGCTACGTCAGCGGCACGGCCACCCTCCGCAGCCAGATCGCGTCTCTGGGATTTCTGGAGGCCTTTCTCCAGAAAACGCCCTGGCTGAGCCTCCAGGGCCAGGGGAGCCTGTCGGCGGACGTCCGTCTCGACCACGGCCGGCTCAACCCGGGCAGCCGGATCGCCGTGAACGCCTCGCCGGCCCAGGCAAAGATCTTCGACAGCCTGGCGACCGGCCGCGGCACCGTCAACGCTTCCGTGGCCCCGGGAAAGAGCGGCAAGCCGCTCACTTCTCTCGCCGTCCGCTTCGACCGCTTCGGCCTCGAAGACCTGCGCCGGAAGGGTCGGCCGGACTACCTGCGGGGCCGGGGGCTGCGGATCTCCGCCGTGTCTCCGGGGGCGCTCGACCTGACCGGCGCCGTGCCCGACTTCGACGCCACGCTCGACATTCCCGACGCCGAGGTGCCGGACCTCGCGGTCTACGACGCCCTGCTCCCCCAAGAGGCCGGCTTCGCCATTACGGGCGGCCAGGGCCGGGCGCGGATGCACCTGGAGGTCTCGACCGCCACCCGCAAGACCCGGGGGAACGCCACCCTGACCTCGGACGAGGCGCGCGTGCAGGTCCAGAACGTCCTCCTGCGGGGCAATCTGAAGCTTCAGGCGCCGCTCGTGAGCCCCGACCTGGACAGCCGCCGGTTCGACCTCCAGGGCACGCGCCTGGATCTGGAAGGGGTTTCCTACCAGGACGTAAGCGCCGAGGGACCCGCCGAGCCCATGCCCTGGTGGGCGCGCGCCCGCATCCAGAGCGGCTCGATCGTGTGGGGTGCTCCGCTCTCGTTGCGCGGCCAAGGGCAGGTGGACATGAAGAACGCGGGACCGCTGCTGGCGCTGTTCTCCCAGCACAGCCGGCTCCTGAGCTGGTTCGACGACGTGCTGAACGTGGAGAACGTCACGGCACGGGGGGCGCTGAGCATGGGCAACGGCGTCCTGGAGATCGAATCCCTCCAGGCCACGGGAGGTCCCCTGGAGGTGAGATCCCGTATGATCTTCGCTAAGGAACGGAGACGGGGAGACCTGTACGTTCGCTACGGCCGCCTGGCCGCGGGCGTCGAGCTGCGCGACGGGAAGCGGACCCTGAGGCTCCGCCGCCCGCTCGAATGGTTCGAGAGCCGGCGTGGGGCGTGGCCGTCGCCGTAGGCCCTCACCTCCGGTTCCGGAAGGTCTACGCCATGCGAGAGCTCGCCCGTCACACCACCCTCACCCTGCGCTCCTTCGCCCGCCAGCCGGGCATGGTGCTGATCATCGTGCTGACGCTGGCTCTCGGCATCGGCGCCAGCACGGCGCTGTTCGCGTATCTCGCGGCCATCACCTGGCCGAAGATCGACGCACCGGAGGCGGATCGCGCCGTCTGGGTCTACACGGGGACCGCCGAGGCGCCCCGCTATCCGTCCTCCTACCTCGACTTTCTCGACCTTCGGCGGCAGCAGACCGCCGTGCGCGACCTCGTGGGCTTCTCCCCGCTCGGCACCTCCGTGGGGCATGGCCAGACGACCGCGACATTCGCCTGGGGCGAGCTGGTGAGCGGCAACTACTTCTCCTTCTTCGGCGCCCGGCCGGAGCTGGGACGGTTGCTCGGGGCCGCGGACGACCAGCCCGGCGCCGAGCCCGTGGTGGTGGCGAGCCACTTCTTCTGGAAAGGCACCC
>CAXTNS010000288.1:0-3095 GCA_964245465.1 uncultured Thermoanaerobaculia bacterium | reverse complement strand
AAGCGATCCCGGTCTGATCGGCCGGCCGCTGCGGCTCAACGGCCAGACCTTCACCCTGGTGGGCGTGGCGCCGGAGAGCTTCCGGGGATACGGCCACGTCCCGGCCCTCTACGTGCCGCTCACGCAGTCGGACCGGGTGACCGGCCTGCCGCGCCTCGAAGACCGCCAGCGCGCCATCGTGAGCGTGTTGGGCCGGCTGGCTCCCGGGGTCACCCTGGAGCAGGCCGCACAGGCTCTTGCCCTCACCGGCCGCGGCCTGGACGCGGCGGCCCCGCTCGAAACCGGCAAGCGCAGGATGAGCGCCGTCGCCGCCACCACCCACGATCCCCTGGAGGAGGGTGTCAATTCCTACGTCAACGCGGCCCGCGTGCTCATGGCGGCGGCGCTGCTCTTCCTCCTCCTGACCTGCGCCAGCGTGGCCAACCTCCTGCTGGCCCGCGCCACGGCGCGGCAGCGCGAGTGGGGCATCCGCGCCTCCCTGGGCGCCACGCGGCGGCGGCTGCTGGGAGCCGTGCTCTCCGAGAGCCTCGTGCTCTGCCTCGCGGGCGGCCTGCTGGGGATGGCGTTCGCCGCCTGGATGGCGCACCGCATCGAGACCTACGTCCTGACGGCCCCGGGCGGTCTGGGCGGCTGGTCGGACGGGGACAAGCTGGTCTGGCTCGACCTGCGCGTGTTCACCTTCGGTCTCCTGGTTGCCCTGGCCTGCGGCGTCGTCTGCGGGCTCGCGCCGGTACTGCGGGTCCTCCGGGGAGACGTGCTCGCGGCCGTCAAGAGCGATGCCGCTGGCGCTGTCGCCGGATCGGAGACGCCGGGCACCCTGGTGTCCCGCAAGCTGCTGGTGATCGCCCAGGTGGGGCTCTCCGTGCTCCTGCTCCTCGGCGGCAGCCTGCTCGTCCGCACCCTGCGCAACGCGGAAACGGTGGATCTGGGGTTCGACCCGGACAGGATCCTCACCGCCTCCCTCTTCGTGCCGAGGACCGCCGGCTCCGTCGAGGAAGGGGCCTCGCGGGTCTACCGCCGGGTCCTCGAAGAGGCGGAGAGCCTGCCCGGCGTCGAGTCCGCGAGCCTCACCCATGCCGTGCCCCTCTCCGGGTTCAATCAGACGACCCAGGTCGCTCTCCAGGAGCAGCCCGGCAAGGCGGTCGAGTCCACCTACAATCTCGTGTCTCCCGGCTTCTTCGAGACCTTCGGGATCCTGGCTCTCCAGGGACGGTTGCTCGAGGACCGCGACCGCCGGGACTCTCCGCCCGCCGTGGTGGTGAGCCGGGCCCTGGCGCGGAAGCTCTGGGGAGGGCAGAATCCCGTGGGGCGGCTCCTCTCGATCCCCTTCCCGGCGGCGCGTCCCGGCGAGCCCGGACCGGTCTTCGAGGTCGTGGGCGTCGCGCGGGACTTCCGGTTGGGCTCGGCCGTCGAGCCTCCCGGGCCCGCCCTCTACCTTCCGATCGAGCAACGCGGGCACTCCCGGCTCACCCTGGCCGTGCGTATGGCCGCCTCCACCTCCCCGGCCAGCCTCGCGCCGGAGTTGCGGCGGGCCGTGCTGGCCGCCCACCCGGACCTCGCGATCGTCGATCTCGTGACTTGCGGCGAGCAGATGCGGCGCGGCCTCTCCCAACAGCGGATGCACGCCGAGATCGCCGGCCTCTTCGGCCTCCTGGGTCTGGGCGTCTCGGTGGTGGGACTCTTCGGTCTGCTGAGCTACACGGTGAGCCTGCGGGTGCGCGAGTTCGGCATTCGTATGGCGATCGGCGCCCACCCCACCGCCGTCGAGCTCCTGGTGCTGCGCCAGGGGATGGGCCTCGTGGCCATCGGCTTGGCCCTGGGCCTGGCCGGCGCCCTGGGCCTCACGCGCCTCCTGGAGAGCCTGCTTTACGGCGTGGCCGCCAACGATCCCTACACGTTCGCCGGGGTCGCGGCGGGGCTGACGCTGGTCACCCTCCTCGCCTGCTACCTGCCCGCCCGCCGCGCGGCGCAGCTCGATCCGCTGGAGGCGCTGCGGAACCGGTAAGGGGGCGAGCGGCAAAATTATGGAGAGCCTCTTCCAGAAACGCCAATTGCAAACGCATCTGATCCCGTAGCGGCATGCCGCGGACGCCGCTTCTCTCCGCTTCGGCCCGGACCTCGTCGGGTGCTTTCCCGGCGAGGCGGCCGAGGAAGGCGCGGAAACGGGGATCGTCGGGCCGGCCGGTCTCTCCCTCTTCCAGGGGGCGCAGGAAGAGGGGCATCTCGGAGACCATGGTGAAGGGATCGCCGCCCAGCGAGCGGACGTATTCCATGGAGCTGGGGCGGAACTTCGCCGCCGTCTCGAAGTCTCCCCTCTCTTCGAACCAGCGGACCATGGAGCGGGAATCGGGCCGCGTCGTGAACCCCTCGTCGATGCGGCGGAAGCCCTTCTCCCCGGCGCGGTCCACGTCGAAGGGCTGGTACCCCATCGCGCGCACTCGGCGGCGGAGGGACTCGCGCAGCTCCACCGTGCGGCCGATCCACTCCGGCTCGATCAGGAACCAGGGACCCGGCGTGAAGCTGATGCCGTGGAAGCTCGCATGGAGATGGAAGGGCGCTCCCTTGGCCAGGAAGGCGGCCACGGCAAGGTTCTCCGGCCGGGCACCGGAGTCCTCCCGGTCCCGAGGGAATCCGAACTCCATGTCCTCCCCCGGCAGCTCGCGCACCACGTGCCTCATATAAAGAGCGAGGTCGTAGACCCGATCCTCGCGTCCTAGGTGGTCGATGGCCGGCAGGGTCGTGGCGCTCCAGGCCACGTTGCGTGCCTCGCCGTCCGGATTGACGTGAGGGACGATGTACCAGGTGGCCGCCGTCAGGAGGAGATCGTTTACCAGCCGCGAGGCAAGGAACGCGGCAAGACGCCGCAGCATGGCCGGTCCCACCGGCTCGTCCGCGTGGCAGCCGCCGATCAGGCTGACGTGGAGAGGACCGTGGCCAAAGACGTAGCCCACGATCTCCCGGCCCTCGCGCGAGTTTCCGATCGTGCGTCCGGACGGGAGGGCGGGGGATTCCGGGGCGAGGATTTCTTCGATAGGCAGGAGGATCATGGGCTCAGCCTAGTGGTCTGTCAATCCAGAATTGACGTGTTGTAGGGG
>CAXTNS010000287.1:0-8427 GCA_964245465.1 uncultured Thermoanaerobaculia bacterium | reverse complement strand
ATCATCGGGGTGAACGACGTCGGGTCGAGCTTCAAGTGGTACCAGTCACTCTTCGGCCAGCCGGAGACGGCACCGGCTCACGTGCACTTTGGCCAGATCCTCGACTCGGATGCAACAGTCTTGCTCTGCCTGCACGAATGGGGCGCTCACGAGCACCCCTCCTTGATGAGTCCTGATCACGCGACGCCCGGCAACGGCCTCCTCTTGTTCTTTCGCGTGGACGATTTCGACCTGGCATTACAAAGGGCCCGCGGGCTCGTCCCTCGGCTCGAAGAGGAGCCCCATATCAATCCGAATACTCGAACGGAGGAGTTCTCGGTTCGAGATCCGGACGGATACTACGTCACGATCAGCGCGCTCTAGCCGATGAAACTCCTTGCAGGCGGCAATCCGCAAATCGCGAAGGCAGACGGCGACGCCCCGGTGAAACGGAGAAACCAGTGACTACATTCAGTACATCTCGTGAAATCCCAGCAACCGTGGAACAGGTCTTTGCCGCGTTCAGCCATCCGGAACGCTTGTCGCGGTGGTGGGGACCAGCCGGTTTTACCAATACCTTCAATGTCTGCGAATTCAAGGCTGGTGGGCGCTGGTCTTTCATCATGCACGGACCCGATGGCAGAAACTATCCAAACGAAAGTGTGTTTGCAGAAATAGAAGCACCGAGGAAGATAGTCATTCAGCACGTCTCGGAGCCAAAGTTTCGCTTAACCATCGTCTTGGCTTCGTCGGCGGTGGGAAATGTCATATCTTGGTCGCAGGCATTCGAAAGCTCAGAAATTGCCGGCCGTGTTGAGCACATCGTCGTCCCAGCCAACGAGCAGAACCTTGATCGCCTGTCGGCTGAAGTTTTGCGTAAACCGGGCGGTGGCTGACAAGCCGCGCCAACGGACGCTGTCACCCAGAAACCGGGTGGCCAGAACGGTTGCAGCATATAGGACGTATGAGTTCCAAGGCATCGCACAACTGCCGCGAGGGCCACAAATTGGAGAGCCTGGAGAAGGGGCGAACCGTTTACCTGCGCCATCCTTTGAGAGGCGGTTTGGAGGAGTTCCTGTCCTTGGTGTCGACAAGCACCGGCCTGCACCGGCCGTGGGTCTATCCACCCAGTAATGAGCAGGCGTTCCATGCATATATGGATCGGGCTTCCTCGGACCGATTTCTCGGTTGCTTTGTATGCCTTGTGCAAACCGGTGCTATCGTGGGAGTCGCGAACCTTGGCGAGATTGTAAGGGGATTCTTCCAGAGCGCCTATTTAGGTTTTATGGCCACATCGCCTACTCGGGCCAAGGTCATATGAGGGAGGGCTTACTGCTTTTGCTCCGGCATGCCTTCCGCGAGATGAAGCTCCACCGGATCGAAGCCAACGTTCAGCCGGAAAACAATAGGTCCTTGAACCTCGTTCGAGCCTTGGGCTTTCGACGGGAGGGATTCTCGCCAAAGTACCTCAAGATTGGTGGACGATGGCGGGATCATGAGCGCTGGGCTGTCCTTGCGGAGGACTACAAGGCAGAAGCAGGATCGGGAAAGAACGTGTAGGTTGGAATAAAAAGACCGCCCGGAGGGGGAAATCCCGGGCGGTATCATAGGAGGGTTGGTTTACGGCACCCGGAGGGTAGGGGGCGATGCTGTCCGCCGCGTCACCTATGGTCCGGGCTTGCTGCTCACCACGCCGGTGCAGGCTCCGGCACGGTTACAACCTTGTCGAGGCTCAAGGGGCAAAACCAGGGAGCAGTGCGCTTCCGTCAACGGCCAGATTCGCGGCCTTTTGGGGGAACTGCCGCCGTTCGTAGTGCCGCATCGCTATGACTCGCCCCTGGAACACACGCTAGCTCGCGCGGGATCGATCCGACAGGAGGGAAGGACCCTAGGCAGGGGAAGGAAATTCCCTGGGACTGTACTGAGGGAAATCCCTCAGGGAGTGTATTGTAGCCCGCCCCTGAGACCCGCCGACGGACGAATGGGGCCGTCGCACGTGTATTGTTCGGGCAGCACGCGTTCAAGGGACCTCGGAGCGAGCATGATCCCCGAATCATCCCTGCCGGACGGCTGGTATTCGTCCAAGGCCGACTGGCTGGGCTCCTGTAGAGCAGAGCTCGATCGGGAACTGCCGGCGAAACATTTACTCGCTGGCGTGAATGTCGAGGTTGTCGCATATCGTGAAGAGACCGACGACATCCTCGTCCAACAACAGCCCTCTCCAGGGCTCCCTGCTCGAAGGAGGAAAAAGCGAAGCTGACTTCCAGAGTGACCTGCGTCGTCTCGTGCACGAGCAAGAGAACCTGGCTGCTCTCAGCAAACTCCAGGACGTTTGGGATCCGCGGATGAATCGAGCAACCTGCCAGGGCGGCAAGAATTTGGGAAGCATCAAGGCGAGTGGCGAGAATGGTGGCGTCGACGTCGATGGTCTGGCGAGCGACTCCGTGAGCAATGACCGCGATTCCCCCGATCACCATGTTGGGGGCTTCGAGCCGCCGGAGAGCCTTCGTCAGATCGGCGAGAGTCTTACGAATCTTCTGGCTTGGCCGCTTTGCCATGGGCTTGGTAGAAGCTGCGGACGCGGACCCAACGCTCCCGGGCCAACTCGTTGCCACGTCGGCGGGCTTCGTTTTCAGGGGGAGGCCAGCCGTGCATTTCGCCGAACAGATCCATCAACGCGAAGGCCCCCTGAACGGCCGCCGCGGTATCAGGGCCCGCCTTTCGGCGTTCTTCGCGGTCTCGCTCCCCGGCAGCCTGCCATCCTCTGACCATGCGGCGCACGTCGTCCGGGTTCATGGAGACAGGATAACGCGATTTCGGCAGGACGCACTCTTCTTCCTCGTGAACGGTGGGTCTCAAGCCCGGCGTGCGCCCCCGGCTTCAGCCGGGTTTGACCTTACTTTCCCGCCTGGCCCACCGGGACGTCGAGCGAGCTCAGCAACTGGTCCAGGACGGCGAGGTCCACGGGCTTGACGAGGTGGAAGTCGAACCCGGCTTCCATCGAGCGCCGCTTGTCTTCCTCCTGGCCCCAGCCGGTCATCGCGACGAGCACGACTCGCCTGCCGTGGTGCTGCTCACGGATCCGCTGCGCCGCCTGGTAGCCGTCCAGTCCGGGCATCCCGATGTCCGAAAGGATGACGTCTGGTTTGAAGGCCGCCGCCGCTTCCACGGCTTCGAGACCGTCGTAGGCCGTGCGGACTTCGTTGTCCTGCAGAGTCAACAGCATGGCCAGGCTGTCCGCCGAATCCTTGTTGTCGTCCACCACCAGGATCCGGCGCCTGGCCGTAAAGAGCTGTTTGCCGTCACCTCCCGGGGCCTGCGGCTTCCGGGGGGGCCGGTCGACCGGCAGGCGGACGATGAGCTCGCTGCCCTGGCCGGGACCGTCGCTGCGGGCCTCGACGCTGCCGCCGTGCAACTCGACCAGGCTGCGCACGAGAGCCAAGCCGATGCCGAGCCCGCCTTGCAGCCGGTCGAGCGAGCGGTCCACCTGCGTGAACGTCTCGAAGACGCGGTGGAGCATGTCGGCGGGGATGCCGACGCCCGTGTCCCGGACCTTGACGAGGACGGAGTCCTCCTGCCGCTCGGCCAGGAGCCAGATGCGGCCGCCCCGAGGGGTGTACTTGGCGGCGTTGTTGAGCACATTGGCGAACACCTGCGCCAGCCGGGTGGGGTCCGCGTGGAGAAAGACCGGCTCCGACGGGTACGTCACCGTGAGCTCGTGCCCCGACTCCTCGATGAGCGGCCGGCTGGTCTCCAGGGCGGCCTGGATCATGGTCCCCAGATCGAGCCGCTCCTTGCGGAGCTCGACCTTGCCGCGGGTGACCCGGGAGATGTCCATCAGGTCGTCGATGAGCCGCACCATCTGGAGAAGCTGACGCTCCATCATGTCGCGGGTCTGCTCCAGGGCCTCGTCGTCGTTCCCCTTCAGCCGCAGGATGCGCAGGGCGTTGCGGAGCGGGGCGAGCGGGTTCCGCAGCTCATGGGCGAGAATCGCCAGGAACTCGTCCTTGCGGCGGTCCATCTCCTGAAAGGCGGCTTCGGAACGTTTGTGCTGGAGCACCACGGTCGCCTGGTTGGCGCCGACGGTGAGAAGGAGCCGGTCGGTCTGGGTGGGAAAGTCCTTCTGCTGGGAACCGGCCACCACGAACCCGCAGTCGCCGTTGTATCCCATGAGGAGGATGGCGAGGCGCGCCGTGCCCTCGCCAACCGGGTTGGGGAGGAGCGCAGTCAGGCCGTTGCCGCTGCGGAGCAGAGGCTCGAGGGCGCGGCCGATTTCCCGGGTCCGGCCTGCCCCTTCCTGGCCGCGGTGCGTACGGAGCACCTCGACGGCCGGATTGAGGACGCGGACGTAAATGAAATCCGTCTGCGTCAGGCTGCGCAGGAGCACGTCGGCCAGGCCTGTGGCGATGTCCTGCGGATCGGTCCGGCTCCAGGCCGCCGACAGCGCCGAGAGGGCAGCCAGCTCCCGGATGCAACGGCGCAGGCTCTGGGCTTCATCGAGAGGAGACGTCATGGTTTCAGTGGCCCCAGGCCTGTTGGCTCGCGGCTCCCGGCTCAAGATGCGGGACGCCCCGCCTTGCGCTCCCGCAGCTCCTGCAGGAACTCGTCGGGCGGCACGAAGAATACATTTTCCTGAAGGATGCCCCCGATGATCACCATCGGATGGGTCCGGAGGATGTCCATCACGACGTTGGCACCAAACTGGGCCAGATCGTACGTTCAGCAGACGGCGTCGTCATATTTGGGCAGAAGGTAGTTCAGCCGGGCCTCGTATTCGACGACGTCGTCGACGCCGGGGCGGTCTTCGAGCGCCCATTCCATGTTGGCGACCAGACGCGTCAGGGGGAACCCCTGCGCCTCGCCGTCGTTCAACACCTGCTCGATCAGGGCCAGCATCCGGTTCTGGTCGAAGTGGCCCTCCCGGAGGTAGGCGTCCTCCCAGGGCCAGACTTCCAATTGCCTCCTCTGCTGGGCCGCGGCCACGTCGATGCCTTCCTGTTCAAGGCGCCGCAGGTGCTCCGGGCGATGGCCCGGGGAGACGATGTGGAACGCCTTGTCGCCCTGCCCGAAACCCTCCTTGATGAAGGGCAGGAGGCCCCGGTATTCCTCCTCCTTGCTGTTGAAAAAAGCGCAGACATGGCGGGAACGGTCGAGGGTCGCGCCAGCCAGCCGGACCTGCTTGTCACTCATGGTTTGCCCTTTCTACGATCACCCGGCAAGGGTACTCGTTGATATTGCAAATACCAGACCAAAGACGCTGGAGAAATCTCCCGGGTCAGGAGAGCAGTCCGCGGCGGGCGGCGTAGCGGACCAGCTCGGCGGTGTTGTGGACGCCGAGCTTCTCCATGAGGCGGTAGCGGTGGTTGTCGGCGGTCTTGGCGCTGATGCCCAGGGCGCGGGCGACTTCCTTGGTGGTGCGGCCGTCGATGACGAGGTGGAAGACCTCGCGCTCGCGGGGGGAGAGGGCGCCGTAGGGATCGTCGGCCGCCCGCTCGGGCTGGCGGTACTGCTCGGCCAGAACCCGCGCGGCCTGGGGGCAGAAGTAGCCCTGGCCGGCGTGGAGGGCGCGCACGGCGGCCAGCAGCTCGGCCACGGCGCTGTCTTTGATCAGGTAGCCCGCGGCGCCGGCCCGCACCAGGGGCAGGACGTACTCTTCTTCCTCATGAACGGTGAGCACCAGGACGCGGGTGTGCGGCAGGGTCTCGTGGATGCGCCGTACGGCTTCGAGCCCCGACAGGCGCGGCATGGAGAGGTCGAGGATCGCCACGTCCGGCCGCGTGGCCTGGGCTTTTTCGACGGCTTCGAGCCCGTCCGAGGCCTCGGCCACCACTTCGCATTCGCCGCTTTCGGCGAGCAGGCTCACCAGTCCCTGGCGCACGATGGTGTGATCGTCCGCCACCAGCACGCGCACGCGCCCCGTCATGGCGCCTCCAGGAGGGGGACCTCGGCCGTGAGGAGCGTTCCGCGGCCTGGCGAGGAGAGGATCTCCAAGCGGCCGCCGAACAGCTCCAGCCGGTCGCGCATGCCGCGCAGGCCCGAGCCGGTCGCGGCCTCGCCTCCGGCCAGGACGGTCTGGGGATCGAAACCTTGTCCGGCGTCGGAGACGCGCAGCTCCAGGAACGTTCCGATGCGCGAGACGCCGACCTCCGCGTGGTCGGCGCCGGCGTGCCGGAGCACGTTGGTCAAGGCTTCCTGAATGATGCGGAAGACCAGCGTTTCGAGGTCTGGATCGAGGCGCTGGTGGAGCCCTTCGAGGGTGAGCACGGCGCGCAGGCCGGTGCGCTGCTCCAGGGTGCGGGTCAGCCAGGAGAGAGCGGCGGGGAGGCCCAGGTCGTCGAGCACGGGCGGGCGGAGCAGGCGCGACAGCTCGCGGACGTCGTTCAGGGCCGACCGCGCCGTATCGACCGCGCCGGCGAGGGAAGCCGTCTCGCCGCCGTCGAGCTTCTGTTGCAGGCGTTCGAGCTGGTTGGTGAGGGCTGTCAGGGTCTGTCCGACCCCGTCGTGGAGCTCGCGGGCGAGCCGGCGCCGTTCGTCTTCCTGCACCTTCCACACGGCCCGGGCGAGGCCGCGGAAACGGCGCTCGCCTTCGATCAGGCGCTGGAAGAGGCGTTCGTTCTCGCGCGTGATGTGACGCACGCGTTCGACGATCTCGGTCATGGGATCCGGGCGGCTGGCGTCCGTTTCGGTCCTCATGGTTGCTGCACCTCCGCGATCCGGTTGAAAGATTGCCGCTGTTCGGGGGCGAGGCCCTGGCTGACCCGGGCGATCTCGGCGCCGGCCCGGTGGCTTTCGGCTGCCGCTTCAGACCGCTGGCCCTGGCGCTCCAGGACCGCCGCCAGCAGCCGGTGCAGGCGCCAGGCCCGGAGGTATCCGCCGCGGTCGGCCGCCTCTTCGAGGCCCTCCCGCGCCGCCGTCCGGGCGGTCTGGAGGTCGCCCGCGGCGCGCGCCGCCCGCGCCAGGGCCTCGGCCGCGCACAGGCGCAGACGGGCGTGGCCCAGGGTCTCGGCCTGAGTGTGCAGCCGCTTCAGCTCCGCGAGGTGGAGATCCACCTGGGCCGCGGAGATGCGGGCGTCGAGCAGGGTGACGACGCTGTGGCTCGCCTCGGCGTGGGTGACCGCGCGGCGCAAGGCCGCCCGCGCCGGTCCTGGCTCGCGTCGCAGCAGGTGCCATTCACCGCGCAGCCGTTCGAGCTCGGCCTGCTGCTCGCGGTTCTTGCCTTCGGCGAGGAGCTCGGCGGCCTGGCGCAGGTGGTTGCCGGCGGCTTTTTCGAGCCCGAGCTCGATCTCGACCTCGGCCTGGGCCAGGGTGAACTCGACGAGGCCCCGGGTGTCATCGAGCTCGCGCAGCACGGCGATGGCCTCTCCGTAGGAGGCGAGCGCCGCGGCGGGGCGGCCCTGATACTGCGCCAGACGCCCGAGGTGGCCGAGCGAGACGGCGATCGTCTCCTTCATGCCCAGCTCCCGGCTGCTTCGCAGGGTTGTGACGAAAGACTTGGCGGCCGCGTCCCAATCTCCGCGCGCCAGATCCAGCAGGCCCAGGTTCTGCGTCGCCATTACGACGCCGTCCGGCTCGCCACTCTTCTCGGCCAGATCGAGCCCTTGCCGCCAGTAGACCAGGGCGTCGTCGTAGCGGCCGAGCTGGTAGCAGGCGAAGCCCACGTTGCCGAAGCTTTCGGCCAGAGCGAGGTCATTGCCCAGCTCCCGGCGGGCGCGCAGGGCGCGCTGGTATTGGGCCAGGGCCTCTTCGTAGTTTCCCCGCTCTTCGGCCAGCACGCCGAGATCGTTGTAGAGGTAGGCGATGCCGGGCTCGTCGCCCAGGCGTTCGAGCAGGGCCAAGGCCTCCCTAAACAGCCGTTCGGCGGTTTCAAAGTCGCCGCGGATCACGTGCAGGTTCGCCAGGTTGCGCAGGGTCGTGGCGTAGCCGCGCTCGTCACCGATGCGCCGCCTTATGTCCGCCGCCTGCTGGTAGTGCTCCGTCGCCCGTTCCAGCTCTCCGAGGTTGCGGTAGGCCACGCCGTAGGCGTTGAGCACGTCGGCCCGCCCTTCCTCGCTGCCGAGCTGGTTCTGCACCACGAGGGCGTGGACCAGGTAGTCGTCGATGGCGGGGCGGGCGTTGCCGGCCTGGATTGAGTACTTGGCAAGCAGGAACCAGGCGCGCGGGTGGTGCGGAGCGAGCTTCACCGCCTCCTTGAGGGCGGCCGTGGCGCGGTCGAGGCTCCCCTGCTCGCCGTAGGCTTCCGCGAGAGCGACCCGGGCCTCGGCGTCGCCGGGGTAGCGTTCGACGAGCCGGGCGAGGATCTCCTGGGCTTTCGCGGGCCGGCCGGCCAGTTGGGCCTCCAAGGCTCGCGCTTCGAAGGCGCCGCGGCTCTCGCCGGGTCCCCGGGTTTCGACCGCCCGCCGGGCAGCCTCCCGGGCCTCCTCGCGCCGGCCGAGCTCGTCACGGGCGCGG
>CAXTNS010000286.1:8219-8468 GCA_964245465.1 uncultured Thermoanaerobaculia bacterium | reverse complement strand
ACTAACTCCTTCTTTTTAAAAAGCAAAGTTAGTTGGGTCGGCAGGGATGCCGGCGCTCCCAGGGAGGCGCTACCCCCTACTTCCCCTTAAAATACACTGTCAACACCGCCCGCCGCTCCCGCTCCCCCGCACCGCTCTCGAACGGCGCCAGAACCACGGTCCCTTCCGCGCCCTTCACCACCACAGGATCCACCGGCCACCGGCCAGCGCTGCCCGGGCAGTCCCGCCCCGCGGGGCAGTCGAAGCTGT
>CAXTNS010000286.1:3608-8157 GCA_964245465.1 uncultured Thermoanaerobaculia bacterium | reverse complement strand
ATCTCATAGCGGTAGCCCGAGTACTTGGCCCCGGCTGGCAGGGTGACCTTCAGCACGTGGCAGCCCGCCGGGAGCTCGCCCACGGCGCCGCCCTTGAGAGCGGAAGAGATGCTGCCGCAACCGCTCCCGCCGGACGTGACGACCGCCTCGGTCGTCATGGCCAACTCGCCGGGCTGGCAATCCGGGCAGGTGCGGTCCTTGGCCGACCGCATCCGCACAGGATAGATCGGCGGGATCATGGGCGGGATCGTGGGCGGCGTGGTCTCGATATGGGGAGGAACGGTGGGCTGGCGCACCGGCGGTACCTGCGGGGTGGCGGGTTGAGGCGCTGGCTGCGGAGTCGGCGGGGCTGGCGGCGCTGAAGGCTGAGGCGTCGGCGCGGGAGGAGTCTCCCGAGGTGCTGGTGCCGGTTGAATCTGCGGACGGGGCGCCGATTCCCGTGGTTGCCGCGGGGCGGCCGGCGGGTCTTCCCGCGCTACCGGCTGGTCGGCTACGCCGGCGTCACCGGGGCGAAGACGCTGGGCCGGCTCGGCACCGGGCCGCTGGACCAACGGGTGCGGGAGATCGAGCGCCGCGGAGCCGGCGCGGGCTTTTCGGCCACCTCGGGTTCCCGGACAGGCGCCGGCGCCGAGCGGCCCTTGGAGATCCGGACCTTCATGCTGCGCAGCGCCCCGGAGCCGGCCAGCACGAGAGCCTCCTCCAGAGCCGGGCGTCCCTTAGTGCGCACGTTGACTTCCGCGATATAGGTCATGAAACCCTCGCGGCTCACCTCCAGTTGCCAGGAGCCTTCGGCCAGTCCGCTCACGGTGGCGCGTCCGCGGGCGTCAGTCGTGAGGGGCGGCGGGCCGTCCTTGGGATCGACACCCTTGAACAGGAGCTTCAGCTCGGCGCCGGAGACCGGTCCACCCTTCTGATCCTCCACCTGGACCTCCACGGCCGCCGGTCCGCTCCAGAGCTGCGCCTGAGCCGCGGGCGAGGCGAGCAACAGGAGGATCGCGATTTTCCGCACGTCGAACCGCACCATGGTGCCTCCTTTCGGACGACTGGACAGGGGGATTCTAACCCCGGTGGGGCCGGGATGCGGGAGCGAGGAAGCCAAGCACCCGCCGCCGGTATTCCTCCGGAGCAAACCGGTACAGGTCCACGTGCGCCGCGCCCGGCACCATCCAGAGCTGTTTGGGTTCGGGAGCCCGGGCGAAGAGGGCGCGGGTCTGCTCCGGCGTCGTGTGCTGATCCTCCACACCAGAGATGACGAGCACCGGACACCGTACCTTGCCGACGTGGTCGATAGGACGGAGGGCGTTGGGATCGATTCCCAGGCGAGGCTTGAGCTGAACCAGCAGGAGCGGCGCGAGCGGGGGACCGAGAGGGCCGAAGCGGATCCGCAACCGGTTCTCCGTGGCCTCCTCGACCGTGGGGTAGACCGATTCGAGAACCAGAGCGTCGAGATCCAGGGGCGGATCGGCCAGGACGGCCGCGGCGCCTCCCAGGGAGCTCCCGATGGCCGCGACGGGCTGGCCTGGAAACTCGCGGCGGACGAGGTCGAGGGCCGCCCAGGCATCCCGGCTCTCCAGAGCCCCGAACGTGATGTGCTCCCCCGGGCTCTCGCCATGGGCCTGGAAGTCGAACAGCAGGACCGAGTACCCGGCACCGAGGAACATCCGGGCGCGTTCCACCATGCTCAACCGGTTCGCTCGCACGCCATGCATCAGGATCACCACCCCACGAGAACCGGGAGCCCGGCACAGCCAACCCCGAAGGAGACTGCCGGACAGGCTCGGGATCTCGACCTCCTCCGCCCGCAGATCCGGAGGAGGCGGTCCGATCCTGGCCGGCATGGATGCCGCCAGGACATGGCCGATATAGAGAATGAAGCCGAGCCCCAACAGGGCGCAGCCGAGGAGAAGGAGGACGAGCAGTTTTCGCCGGTTCTTCAAGTCAGGCAAGGGTCAAGAATTCAGGAGGCGCCAGGAGACCGCGCCGCCGGAGCGGTTCCGGTCCTTCCCGTTCGCAGAGCTCCCGCAGCCGGGGCATGACCTCTGCCGCACGGACGAGGAAGATCCGCTCCGGTGCGGCGGGGACCTTGGCCGTCCAGGCCGGCGGAACCTGTCCCGCTCAGGAAGCCAGAAGCTCTGTGACGCCCGCGGCCAGAGCGGACGAGGTGGGATCAAGACCGGACGGGGCCGGCACCTTCGACCAGATGGATCCAGACCGTTCCGCATCCGCGAGCCACTGCCTCGCACTCAATGCGTCGTAGGAGAGGAGGGCGTTAACCAGATCAAGAAGGTTCACGCTCCAGATCCCAGAGGTCGTCAAATGCGTAACGAGCCTTCAGCTCGCGTCCGGGGACGAGGTGGGGCTCGATGAGACTCCACACATGTTTCCGATCCCCTTGTAGCTTCGAGAGTAGCAGCCGGGCATCCGCGATGTCGACATCGTCTCGACAGGCGAGCTCCCGTCGCCACGCTGAAACCTTCTTTTTCCAACCTCGTACCTTACCCTTGACGATCAACGACTCCAGTAGTACTATCAAGGTAGTTGATCAAGGAGGCCGGACATGGAGACATCCCATCACCTCGGAGACCTGCAACTCGCCATCATGCGAGTCCTGTGGAACCGCGGTCAGGCGACCGTGGCCGAGGTTCACGAGACGCTCGAGCCGGAACGGGGGCTCGCGCTGACCACCATTGCCACGATGCTGACCAAGATGGAGAAGAAGGGCGTGGTGGACCACCACGCGGAAGGACGCCGGTTCATCTACCGTCCCCTGGTGAGCGAGAGCCAGGTCCGCCATTCCATGGTGGCCGACCTGACGTCGCAGCTCTTCCGGGGGGACGTAACGGCATTGGTCAATCACCTGTTAGCAGAGCATGAAATCGAGGATCGGGAGCTGACCCAGCTTCGAGAGCTGATCTCGGCCCGGGCTCAGGAGGAGGAACGCTGATGCTGGCCCATTTGTCTGCCGAACAGGCTGTCGCCTGGCTGATGACCTATCTGTTGCATGGCACGCTGCTGCTGGGCCTCGCCTGGCTGGTCTCGAAGCCGCTCTCCCGCTGGTCGGCCGCCGCCGAGGAGACCGTCTGGAAGCTGGCCCTCTTGGGCGCCCTGTTCACCGCGACTCTCCAACTCGCCGCCGGCTGGGAGCCCGTGGCGGGCCGCTGGGGCCTGGCGGATCTCGCAAGGCCAGCCGCCCAGGTGGAAGAGGCGGCGGTTCCAGTACCGTCCGTGTCTTCGTCCGTGCCTGTCCGTGTCCGTCCAGGCACGGCCTCGCCGGCGCCCGCCCGAATTGCCGAAACGCCGGCCGCTCCCTCCTTCCATTTCTCCATGCCCTCCCTCCCGGCCATGGCGCTCGGGGTATGGGCGTTCGGGGCCTTGCTGCTGCTCGCGGGGTACGTCCACTCGTTCGTCCATCTGGGCCGCCGGCTGAAGAGGCGGCCCCGGGTGGTGGGTGGCACCCTCCACTCACAGCTCCGGACGCTGGCCACGGAGGCCGGTTTTGCGGAGGACGTCCGGCTCACCTGCTCGTCGCGGGTGCCCGTGCCGCTGGCGCTCGGCCTCCGGCAGCCCGAGATCTGCGTGCCCCCCAAGGCCCTGGCGGGGCTCACCTACGAGCAGCAGGAAGGCATGCTGGCCCACGAGCTGGCCCACCTGGCGCGGCGCGATCCCCTTTGGCTCGTGGTCAGCCACGTGCTGTCCTGCGTCTTCTTCTTCCAGCCCCTCAACTGGGTGGCCCGCCGCCGCCTGCGGGAGATCTCGGAGATGCTGAGCGACGAGTGGGCCGTGACCCGTACAGGCCGCCCCCTCTCCCTCGCCGGCTGTCTGGCCGAAGTGGCCGGCTGGTCCGCGGCCCGGCGCTCGCTGCCCGTGCCCGGCATGGCCGACCGCCCGTCACACCTGGCGCGGCGCATCCGCCGCCTGCTCGACGGCCGCTCGCCCGAGAACCCGGCGCGCCGTATCTGGCTGGGAGCCGCCATGGTGGTGCTGCTGATCGCCGTGGCCGCCGCCGCTCCGGCCGTGTCCACGTCCCGGAAGGGGACCTCTGACAAGCCTGAAAAGCCGAAGGTAAATGCCGCGGCCCAGTCCACCGCCACGGCCTCCGCGGAAGGCGAGCACGATGTCGCCGAACAGTCCGTGTCCGTCCATGACGAGTCCGTGTCCGTCCGCGACGCGGACGACGACGCGGACGTCGACGTCGACGATGACACCGATATCGACGTCGATTCAGACTTCGACCTCGAGGACCTCAAAGACCTCCAGGATCTCCCGGATCTCGACCTCGACATCGACTCCATGGTCGACAGCTCCCTCGCCTCCATGGACGCCGCTCTGGAGGCCATGGACGATCAATTGGAAGGGATGTCCGAGGACCACGCTCTCACCGAGGAGGAGCGGGGGAAGATGGAGGAGGACATCGAACGGATGAACGAGCGGATGGAGAGCACGCTCAGGCCCCGGCTGGAGCAGCTCTCCCGCGAGATTTCCGAAAAGGTCGCCCGGGAAATGCCCACCCCGGAGATGGGCAAGCTGGAGGACGAGATGAGCAAGCTGG
>CAXTNS010000286.1:0-3598 GCA_964245465.1 uncultured Thermoanaerobaculia bacterium | reverse complement strand
ATGACGCCCTCTCACGAGGAGATGGCCCGGCTGCATGCCCAGGTAGACGAAGAGATGAGAAAGCTCCGGGCCGACGGCGATCTCTCCCGCGAGGAACGGCAGAAGGTCGCCCGCGAGGCCCGGGAGATGGCCCGGCGGATGAGGCCCACCGACGAGCAGATCAAGGCCATGCAGGACCTGCGGCGCCAGCATCACGAACTCGCTCAGCAGTACCGCATGGAGCACCGCGAAGAGATCGAAAAAGCCACCCGCGAGATGCGCGAGGATATTGAGAGGGAGGTCCAGGCTGCCCGCGACGAGATGCGCCGTTCGATGGACCAGCGGCGCCAGATCGAGCGGGAGGAGCGCGAGCGCATGAAGCGTCATGACGAAATGAACCGTGCTCCCCAGCGCGAAAAGGACGAGAACGGCAAGGAGAAGCCGCCCAAGATGGTCCTGAAGATGGATCTTCTGACGGGCAAGCTCGAGTGGGTGCCCGAGGTTCCCGGCTGCTGATCCGCAGCGCTTCCGGAACTGTGCTGAAAGGGGCGGGGAACGAGTTCCTCCGCCCCTTCTTTCTTGAACGAAACCTCTTTAGCTGGAGACCGACATGAGACGGCTTAGCCGCTTTGCTCTGCTATGCGCCGCGCTTTTCTCCCCTGTCTTCGCCGCTACGGCCCTAACGCCCGCCGCTCCGGAATTGACCCCGGATCTGCGTGCTCTCGCCGAGCGACTCGACCGGCAGGCCTCCAGCGAATTCGCCAAGGACGGCCTGGGCAGCGTCACCGTCGGCCTCGTCTCGGACGCCGGCCTCGTCTGGACCCGCAGCTATGGCCTGGCCGACATGGAAAAGAAGGTCCCGGCGACCAGCGACACCGTCTACCGGATCGGTTCCGTCACCAAGCAATTCACGGCTTTGATGCTGCTGCAACTCGTCCAGGACGGCAAGGTCCATCTCTCGGATCCCGTCGAGAAGTACTTCCCGGAGGTGAACAAGGTCCAGGGGCGCCTTCCCGGCTCGCCTCCCATCACGCTCGTCCAACTGGCCACCCACACGTCCGGCCTCGACCGCGAGCCCGAGGACACGGAGACGTACCTGAAGGGCCCGGTGGCGGATTGGGAGAAAGTGCTGATCGCCGCCCTGCCGCACACCCGGTACGCGTACGAGCCGGGCACACGCTTCAGCTACTCCAACGTCGGCTATGCCATCCTCGGGGCGGCGCTGGGGCGCGCCGCCGGCCGCCCTTACGTCGAATACGTCCAGGAACGCATCTTCAAGCCCCTGGGGATGAGCCATTCCTTCTTCGAGCCCGACGGCCAGACCCGGCCCAGGATCGCCAAAGGCTATCTGAGCGAGGACGGCAAGGTGGAGAGCGAGACCTCGGAGCGCGAGCACCAGGGGCGGGGCTACAAGGTGCCCAACGGCGCGGTCTATACGACAGCGGGGGACATGGCGCGGTTCGTGGCCTTCGAGCTCGGTGCGGAAGCGGAGCCGGTGCTGAAGAAGGAGAGCCTCGAAGAGAGCTTTGAGAGCCTGGTGACCACCAATCCGGGCTTCACGAGAGGCTACGGAACGGGTTTTCAGGTCCTCCGCCTGGGAGACGCCGTCGTCTACGGCCACAACGGTGGGGTGGCCGGCTACCAGGCGGAAGCCTTCTTCGATCGCAAATCGCGGGTCGGCGTCGTCATCCTGAAGAGCTCTCTGGGCGGACCTTTCGACACGTCCACCCTGCTGCGCGCGGTCTTCGAAAGGGGGAAGTAATGCCGGTCAAGCCGGCTGCGACTTCGCCCGCACGCTCTTCAGCATCGCGATGAACGCGTCCCGCTCGGGCGCCAGGGTGGCGTCCGGTCCGGTGGCCTTGAAGAACCAGGGGCCGCCGGGGCCTTCCACCACGGCGCCCAGCAGGCGCGAGTTGGGCTGCGGGGTCGTGGGGCCGGAGCCCATCATGCTGGGCTTGAGGGTCCCGCGCACGTCGATCCAGGTCACCCGGTAGCCGTTGGCCTCGAAAGTCTCGGGCTTGGGCTGCTCGGGACTCTCCATCTGCTCGATCCAGCGCTGGATGTTGGCGTCCACCGAACCGCCGCCGCCGGCGCCGAAGTAGAAGACGGCGAGCTCGCCCGGCCCGCCCGGACCCGGGATGACGGCCTGAGCCAGCCGCATGCCCGACGACGGGGGTTGAGATTGCCAGCTCTTGGGGATGTCGAAGTCGATGGACCCCTCAGCCTGGCCCTCGCCGGGTGCCTGCGCGGAGGGAGGCATCTGCCCGAGCGGACCGCGGGAGGAGATCGGCGGCGGAGCCGCGTCCGCGGGAGGCGCCGCGGCGCCGCTGTCCGCCATGGGGGCCGCGCCGGTGTTGGAAGCCGGCGCCGGCTCTTGGTGGGCCCAGGCGCAGAGGGGGATGAGGAGGAGGGGGAGCGGGCGGGCGGTGCGGTTCATCTCAGTCTCCAGGAAAAAGGAAGACAGCCAGCGCCTGGCCGCCGTCATTACGATCGCCTGGAGACTATCACCCCCTCAGGGAAGCGGTCCGCTCCAGCAATAGCAGTGCGGCAGACCGTCGGCGGGGCAATCGGTGCCATAGGCGGCGATGCACCGTTTGGGCGCGCTCCCTCCCTGGCAGTACGAGTTGTACGCAGCCCCACGGCATATGGCCACGCTGCACGCACCGCAAACGGTCAAGGCGGCATCCTGCGCGGAGGAGGTGGGGTCGACCGCGGAGATCCCCAGCTTGGCGAGCAGGGGGTTGCAGGAGGCGTCTTCCGGGGACGGAGCCACGTCCGTCGCTGGAGTGCTCATCCCGACCGGCGTGGCGGCGCCCGCCAGGGAGGCGATCAGCAGCAAGAAGGCGAAGAGGAACAGGGTGGATCGAGATCTCATGCAGTCTCCTTTCTGACCTGACCGGGGCCGCACCGGTTTGCGATGGCCCCAACAGAAGAAGGTGCTGCAAGACTGAGATTGCGATCCGCTGGTGCGGATGGTCTAGAATTCCTCCGGGAGCGCTCGGGGGCTGGTGCCTCCTGCGGTCTTCAAAACCGTTGTCCGGCGCCGGTTGCGGCGTCGGGGGTGGGTTCGATTCCCATGCGCTTCCGCCATTCGATTCAATAACTTACATAGGTTCTCGACGCCGATTCCCTTCAGCTTCAAACCATCCTTCTTACCCGAATCTGCGCCTCCAGTGACACGGCAGTGACACAGGGAAGACCGCAGGAGGCACCAGCCCCCGAGCGCTTCCCGGGAGGAGTTCTGCTTCTCTTTCTTCAGGCATAGCGGTCGAACCAAAGATACTGCTTGCCGGGGATGTACCCGATCTTCTCCAGGAAGGGGATGACCGGGCTATCCAGCAAGGCGTACCCGCCCACGAAGGCGACTTCCCTGGGGATGTGGGACTTGAGTTCCTGATGCAGGGCCGTACCGATCCCTCGCCGCCGGTACTCCGGGAGAACGGCCAGGAACATGATGCGGGCCGAAGTCTCCTCCAAGGTGGCATACAGGAAGCCCAAGATGCGGCCCCGCCGCTCAGCAACTAAGGTCACCGTGTTCATGACCTCAAAGAGCCAGCGGTTGAACTCGGCCTTGTCCATAAAGACCCGCTGGTTGCTTGCCTGTAGCTCGGGAACGGTG
>CAXTNS010000285.1:0-8470 GCA_964245465.1 uncultured Thermoanaerobaculia bacterium | reverse complement strand
CGCGGCTATCGTGGGCTTCAACTTCCTCTCGTCCCTCCTGCGCTCGTTCCTGCTGATCTACCTGCGCACGCACCTCGACGCACGGATGACGCTCGACTTCCTCGACCATCTGGTGGACCTGCCGTACTCCTTCTTCCAGCAGCGCTCGGCGGGCGACCTGATCATGCGCATGGGGAGCAACTCCACGGTGCGCGAGATCCTCACCTCGGGCGCCCTGTCGGGCATGCTCGACGGGTTGATGGTGACGCTCTATCTGATCCTGCTCTTCATCGCCAGCCCGTCCATGGGGTTCCTGGTCCTTGGGCTGGGCGCCTTGCGGGTTGGGCTCTTCCTCTTCACCCGCAAGAAGACGCGGGACCTGATGTCGCGCTCGCTCCAGACGGAGGCGCGCTCGCAGAGCTATCAGGTGAACCTGCTGGCGGGCATCGAAACGCTCAAGGCGGCCGGAGCCGAGCACCGGGCGGTGGAGCAGTGGTCGCACCTCTACGTCGACGTGCTCAACGTCTCCCTGTCCCGGGGCCGTCTCCAGGCCGTCGTGGACTCGATGCTCGCCGGCCTCGGCACGGCCTCGCCGCTCATCGTCCTGGTCTGGGGCGCCCTCCAGGTGCTCCGCGGGGATTTGTCGCTCGGCACCATGCTGGCCATGAACGCCCTGGCGGCCGGCTTCCTGACGCCGCTCTCGACGCTGATCACGACCGCCTTCCAGTTCCAGCTCCTGGGGAGCTACATGGACCGGCTGGAGGACGTGCTGGAGACGCCGCGCGAGCAGGACCCGGCGGCCGTCAAGCCCGCGCCGCGTTTGAAGGGCGGCATCCGTCTGGAGGGCGTGGGCTTCCGCTACGGCCCGATGGCGCCCATGGCCGTCCAGGACGTGACGGTGGACATCCCGCCCGGCCGGTTCGTGGCCCTGGTGGGGCGCTCGGGAGCGGGCAAGTCCACGCTGGCGAGCCTGCTGGTGGGGCTCTACGCGCCCACCGAGGGTCGCATCCTCTTCGACGGTCTCGATCTCAACGAAATGGAGCTGCGCTCCGTGCGCCGGCAGGTGGGAGTGGTGCCCCAGCATCCCTATCTCTTCGGCACCAGCATCCGGGCCAACGTCACGCTCTCGGACCCCACGCTGCCGCTGTCGCGGGCCGTGGAGGCCGCGAAGCTCGCCCACATCCACGACGACGTCATGGTGATGCCCATGGGCTACGAGACCATCATGGCCGACGGCGGCGCCTCGCTCTCGGGCGGCCAGCGCCAGCGCCTGGCCCTGGCCCGGGCGCTCGTGCACCGGCCGGCCATCCTGCTGCTCGACGAGGCCACGAGCGCGCTGGACACCAGGACCGAGCGCGCCATCCAGCAGGAGCTGGCCGCCCTGCGCACCACCCGCATCGTCATCGCCCACCGCCTGAGCACGATCCGCGACGCCGATCTGATCCTCGTGATGGACGAGGGGCGTGTCGTGGAGCAGGGCCGCCACGAGGACCTCCTGGCCCTCGGCGGCGTCTACGCCAGCCTCATTGCCGCCCAGATGGAGAAGGAAAAGCTCCGCGCGGCCGAGGTGTAGGCAACAGCCTTTCCTCCGCGTACCGCTTTACCCTTCCCTCTCTGATCCCGGTTGAGAACTGATCACACTTTATCTCGTCGAGAAACTCCGTACATTGATGACTAAGAATCCGTGGAACCTCCCCGGTCCCACAGAGAGCAAGATTTTTCAATACCGTTCGCGGCGCCTCACCCTATAATCCCTCCTGTACAACCAAGAAGGGTTCAGTCGTTCCGAAACCTTTCTCCGGCGAGTCCGTAGCAAGGGTCAAGGCCGGCGTGCTTTTTCAAGAAGAGCGATCAAGATCGCACGGCTAGGAGTTATTGTGGAAACAGAAAATAGCAAGATTGTACAAAGATCGAGCGCGGTGCTTTCCTTTGGAATCGAAAGACAGGGAATGTCATTGCTTTGTATACCCTCTTGCTCTTTCCGAAACCGGCATGCTATGTTGAATGGCACCGCGCAAGCTGTTGATCCCTGTAAAGCGAGATCCTCGATCCGCTGACGGGTGACGTCTTGTTTGCCACGGCCCGGTCTTTCTTCTCGAGCTTTTCTCCGGCGGCCGATCAAGAAAGAAGTAAATCGTCCAGGAATTGGACGTCAGGAGGCCGAGGATGGGACGTTCCGGGTGGCGGAGCTTTGTTCGGATCCAGGTAAGTCAGGCGTTGTGCGGTCTGCTTCTCTTGCAGTCCGCTCCGGCGTTCGCGGACCTGGGAGCGAAATCTCAAGAAAGGCAGAGCTGGGTCCGGCTGGTCGCCGCCGAGCGTTCTCCTGCCAGGGCGGCGGAGACGCGAGAGCCGGAGGCCCGGCCCGTGGCTCTCGCTCAGGCCTCGCCTTCTCAGCAGCCTGCCTTCCCGCGGGATGGCAACGGTCCTGCCGGGCGGCAGGAAGAACACGGACAGGACACGGACGGACAGGGACCGGGCACGGATGAGAAGGCTTCCGCTTCGGCCCCGGGCGAGCTGCCGCCTTCGCCTCCGGGCGTGCAGGACTTGCGGTCCGGCGTCAACCTGGTTCCGCTGGCTCCGACAACCCCCAAAGTTGGCAGCACGTCGGAGCTTGCCCTCCGGCCCGGATGGAACCTCGTGTCGCTGGCGCGGCAGCCGGGCAATCCGGCGCCGGCCTCGGTCTTCTCCGGTGCCGCCTCCAGGGTCTTCGCCTATGACGCGTGCGACGCCACGGACCACTGGAAGGTCTGGGACCCGGCCAACCCGTCAGGCAGCGACCTCTCGGCGGTCAATCCGAAGCTGGGCCTGTGGGCCGAGGCGCCCGCCGCCGTGAACCTGCCTGTGGCGGGCACGGAGCCGGCCACCACCACTATCCACCTCTGCGCGGGCTGGAACCTGATCGGCGCGCCGTTCTCGCAGGACCGCTCCGTGACCGGGGCGCTGTCGTCCATCCAAGGCAAGTACGCGCGCGTGTTCGGCTACGACGCCGCGGACCCGGCGGACCCCTGGGAGGTCTACGACGTCGCCGCACCCGCCTGGGCCAACACCCTCCAGGTCTTCGAGCCGGGCAAGGGCTACTGGGTCTTCGCCACGGTGGAGACGGACCTGGTGCTCTCCAACGACACCAACGGCCCCGTCGTCCAGATCACCACGCCGGCGGACCTCTCCGAGGTGACCACCCTGACGAACGTCGTGGGCACCGTCTCGGGCGAGCTGATCCAGCAATGGCGGCTCGCGTACCGTGCGCTGGGAGACGCACAGTGGACCACGATCGGCTCCGGCACCACGCCGGTCGTCAACGGCGTCCTGGGCGTCTTCGACCCCACGCTGCTGCTCAACGGTCCCTATCAGCTCGAGCTCACGGCCACGGATGCCAACAACCTGGAGCAGTCCTTCCGGGTGGACGTCGCCGTCGAGGGCCAGCAGAAGATCGGCAACTTCACGTTGACCTATCAAGATCTGAACGTTCCGCTTTCCGGCCTGCCGATCCAGATCCTGAGAATTTACGACAGCCGTGACAAGCGCAAGGGAGACTTCGGCGTCGGTTGGACGCTCGACATCCGCCAGGGCTCGTACAAGAACAACCGCCAGCCGGGCGAGGGGTGGCAGTTCGCTTCGGGCTTCCTGCCGTGCCAGTTCATCCAGGAGTCTCTGGGGCACGTGACGACCATCCGCCTCTCGGACCGCGAGATCTACCGCTTCAAGCTCTCGCTGAGCAACGGCTCGCCCATCCTGGGCGGCTGTCTCGCCCGGGCCCGGTTCGATTTCGTGGACGGCCCCGTTCCGGGCGCTACGCTCGCCATCCTGGGCAACAATCAGGTGATCTATCACAATGGCGGTAACGAGGTCCTCGACGAGGTCTCCCAGGAGGTCTTCGAGCCTGCGGCGGTGCGCCTGACCACCCGCGACGGCCGTATCTTCGATCTCAACCTCCAGCAAGGTGTAACGCGTCTCGAGGACCGGAACGGCAACGAGCTGTCGATCACCGCAAGCGGCATCACCCATTCGAGCGGCCGGACGGTCACCTTCGAGCGGGACGGCCTGGGGCGTATCACACGGATCACGGATCCGGAAGGTGAGAGCCTCGTCTACGAGTACGACGCTGCCGGTGATCTGGTGGCGGTGACCGACCGGGCGGAGCAGGCCACGCACTTCACCTACAACGCGACTCACCTCCTTCTCGATATTGAGGATGCGCGGGGGATCAAGCCGGTCCGCAATGAGTACGACGCGAACGGCCGGCTCCTACGGAACATCGATGCCTTTGACAAGGTCATCGAGTACACGCACGACCTGGCGGATAGGCAGGAAGTCATCACGGATCGGCTCGGCCACAGCCGCGTCTTGGAGTACGACGTGCGGGGCAACGTCATCCGCGAAGTGGACGAAAACGGCGGTGAAACGCATCGGACTTTCGATGCCCGTGACAACCTGCTCACTGAAACGGACCCGCTGAGCCACACTCTTACCTACACCTATGACACGAAGAACAACCTGACCAGTTTCACGGATCCTGTCGGGAACCGAAAGAGCTTCACCTACAACGACAAGGGGCAGGATCTCACGGTCACGGATGCCCGCGGCAAGGTGACTACGAAAACCTACGACGCCAACGGCAATCTCCTCTCCAAGACCGATCCTCTGGGGAACCAGACGACCTATGTCTACGACTCGGGAGGTCGTCTCCTGAGCATGACCGATCCGGAAGGTGCGGTCACTCAGTCCGAGCACGATACGTATGGAAACGTGACGCAGGAGACGGACGCCCAGGGTACCGAGACGACGTACACCTATAACCGGAACGGTAACCCGCTCACGAAGACAACCTTCCGGACGATACCCGCCGGTTCCGAGACGATCACCTGGACCTACGTTTACGACACGCTTGGAAGGAAGGTAAAAACGACCGACCCGGATGGCACGAGCACCCGGATCGTCTATGGTGCGCTCAACGAGGTCCTGGAAACTATCGATAAGCTGAACCGGCGGACGAGGAATACCTACGACGCGACAGGCCATCTGCTGAAGACGGATTTTCCAGACAATACCTTTGAGAGCTCGACCTACGACGCGGAAGGGCATCGCCTGACGTGGACGGACCGCGGAGGAAGGACGACCCGCTATGAGTACGACGCGGTGGGCCAAGTCCTCAAAACAATCTACGCGGATGGTGGGGTCGTCAACAATGTCTATGACGCCGCAAGGCGTCTGATTGAGACGGCGGACGCCCGTGGCAACCGGACGAGCTACTCCTATGACGGCGCGGGACGGCGGACGAAGGTGCGAGACGCTCTCGGCAATGAGACCACCTTCACGTATGACCCGGGGGGCAACACGACCAGCCTCACCGACGCGAAGAGCGAAACGGTGGTCTATGAGTACGACGATGGGGGCCGACTGATCCGCACCCGGTTCCCCGGTGGAACGAGCACGGAAAACAGTTATGACCGTGCCGGCCGCCGAAGCTCCGAGACGGATGCGGAAGGGTCCATCACCCGATTCGGCTATAACGCAATGGGGCAACTGACCAGCGTGACGGATGCTCTCAATCAAGTCACGCGCTATGCATACGATGAACAGGGCAACCAGATCTCACAAACGGATGCCAAGGGGCACGTCACTGTCTTCGAGTACGACAGGCTAGGGCGTCTGACGAAAAGGACCCTTCCGCTCGGGGCCTTCGAGTCCATGGTCTATGACGCCGCAGGAAATCTCATCCGCCGCACCGACCTCAACGGCGCCGCAGCCACTTATGAATATGATTTAAACGATCGCCTGGTCCAGCGGAACTATCCCGGTGGCACGAGCACCACCTTCACCTACACGGCCACGAACCGGCGGGCTACGGCGGTGGACGTACGCGGAACGACTTTGTACAGCTACGACGCGAGAGACCGGCTGACTCAACTCCAATATCCCGATGGCCGCAAACTGGAGTACACGTACGATCTCCAGGGGAATCGGACGGCTTTAACAGCCACAGTGGGGGCCGCTGTCCTCACCACCTCGTACGCATACGACGTTCTAGATCGGTTGCAAACCGTTACCGATCCCAGTGGCCGGAGCTACACCCAGGCTTATGACGCGAACTGGAACCGGACCTCGCTGGCATACCCGAACGGCCTCACGACCAGCTACAACTACGACCGTCTCAACCGCTTGACCGATCTCACGACGAAAAACAGTGGGGGAACGGTCATCCAATCCTATGGCTACACCCTGAAGCCAGCCAGCAAGCGGTCTCGGATCGGCGAGCACGATGGCACGGTGCGTTCCTACGAACACGACACGCTGTACCGGCTCACAAGGGAATCCGTGACCGTTGGTGGAAGCCCCGTAGCCGAGAGCTCCTTCACCTATGATCCAGCCGGCAACCGGCTTTCTCAAGAAAGAGTCACCTCGGGTGGCGCCGCCACGACCAGCTATTCCTACGACGACCGTGACCGTATCCTCACGGAGAACAGCGCGACATATTCATGGGATTCAAACGGAAATTTGATGACGAAGTCCTCCGCGGACGGAGCCACCTATGTATGGGACTTCGACAGCCGGCTTATCCGTATCACAAAGGCAAACGGCACTGTAATTTCGACAGCCTATGATGCCGATGGCAACCGTGTCCGTACCGAGGTGACTTCTCCGGACGGCCCCCCCACGGTCACAGACTATCTCGTCGACCCCACCGGCCCCCTGAGCCAGGTCGTTGCCGAGACGGATGCCTCGGGTAACGTGACCTACTATGCACGAGGCAATGACCTGCTCGCCGTCCTCCGCTCCTCGGGGGCGCGCTTCTACCACTCTGACGGTCTCGGCTCCATCCGGGTGTTGACGGACGAGTCCGGCAGCGTCACCGACACCTATACATACTCGGCTTTCGGCGAGCTCCTCGATCATACGGGATCCGATCCAAACGCCTATCTTTACGCGGGCGAACCGTTGGATTCCAGCAGCGGCTTCTATTTCCAGCGGGCAAGGTGGATGGATCCCCGGGTAGGGCGGTTTGCCAGTGTGGATCCTTTCGAAGGTTCCATCCTGAGCCCGGTTTCGCTTCACCGGTACCTCTATGCCTCGAACGATCCAGTCGACAATATCGATCCAACAGGCGAGGAGAGTCTGGTATCGGTCAGCGCCGCGAACTACACGATGGGCCAGATGCTCCTGATGACAGGCCTGGCCACCCTGGCGGCGGTGTGCGCGGTCACCAATGTCCAATCGGGACCTGACAGCCCTTGCGCGCTTCGCAAGCCCAAGGACGATGATGACGAACACGAGGTGACTCTCTATCGAGGTCTCGATGGAACGTCTCCTAGCGCATTCAGGATCGACCCCGACGGACTCTCGGTCTTTGAGTACCCTTCGGTCGATCACGCATGGAACATAGCCTTTATAGGTAGGTACCGAGGCACGAAATGGCCGGGCGTGGCTGCGGACATCGTCAGCCCCATTGTGATTCCGGGCGGTAAAGCAATTTACACACCGCAGTATGGGCCTGGCCATTGGTCGCTCAATTTCCCGGCTGATATCCCCACTATCAAGAAGGCCCTGTCCGAATTGGCCAAGGCCCTTAAAGCTTCCGGTGGTTTGCTATGAAAGACGAAGCGGACAGGTACGAGGAAGAGGCCACTCACGCGAGGAGCCTTGTACAGGCTGGAGAGCTGGACGAGGCAGAACGGATCTTGCGTTCCTTACCCGAAGGCAAGGAGCTTTGCGACTGGCTGCATGAAAAGTCCGAAGTTTTTATCGACCTCGCCAAGGCTCGGTTGAATCTGGGTCAAGTTGAGGCCGCGAGGACTATTCTAAAGGACGTTGAACCCGATGTCCTGGCGCTCGAGCAAGGAAGCCGTTGGGAGGCCGCGGATTGCTATCTCGAGATGGGCAAGGTCATGGAGAGGCTCCGGGACACGGAATCCTCGAAGAGTTACTTCTCCAAGTCAGCCGAGCTTGCTCAGAGGTGCGAAGCAGTCGACGCCGACTGCCGGAAGATCCTGGCAGAGATTGCCCGGCGCTTCAGGGCCCTGGGAGATCTGGACAGGGCAAGATCGACAGCGTTGCTGATTTCATATCCGCCACTACGGCAGCTCACGTTAGAGGCGATTGGCATGGGTCACGAAGGCGGGGACTCTCAGAGTTGACAAGGCGGGGACTATGAAACTAGATCGAAACGTCGCGATCGTCGCGGGGCTGGTGCTGGTTCTTCTGATCGCTTTCAGCGCGGTCGCGAGCCCGCCGCCTCTGCCGTCGAGCTTTTATGGAACGATTGGCGCCAGCGGGTTTACCGTGCCTTCGGGAACGAAGGTGTCGGCCTGGGTGGGCGGCGTCAAGTTCGCTGAAACCCCCGTTTTTACGGCGGACGGCGCGACGGCTTTCGTGATCGACGTTCCCGGCGACATCCCGGAGACGGCGGCGGTCGAGGGGGGGCGCGAGGGAGAGGCGATCGTTTTCAAGGTCGGCGGGGCGCCGGCTCCCCAGACGGGTGTCTGGCATACGGGAA
>CAXTNS010000284.1:5645-8500 GCA_964245465.1 uncultured Thermoanaerobaculia bacterium | reverse complement strand
CTCCTCCTCCAAGGCAAGCGGGACACGTCCGTCTCCTGGAGGAGCGTCCTCGACTTTGCCACCCGCTGCGCCTTCGGCGAGATCGAGCTCCACCTCTTCGTCGACGGCGACCACCGGCTGACGGACCGGAAGGTGAGATTGTGGGAGCTGATGATGGAGTTTCTCCAGGGGAGAAATTTGATTTAGCATTAGCGGGAGCGCCGACCATTGCCTGAGTGCCCTTCTGGATCCAGAAGGCGAGAGAATAATGCTCTTAGCGACCTCTTTTGCCCCCAATATGGCACCCATAATGAGAGACAACCCCCGAGTGGCTGAACCAGCTACCGGTTGCGGTTGCCCAGGAGGGAGACCCATGTCTCGCATGTTCCGATCAGCCGCCACCGCACTGCTTATTTCCCTGCTCGCCTGTAGCAGCCTTCCGGCTCTCCCCTTCGCTGCCTGGATGCCTCCCGATCGGGGCAATGTCTTGACGGCAATCGTAGAGTGGATCGGCTCCCTCTTCACAGGACGAACCGACTCGACGGCTCCTGATTCGGCTCAGCCGAAAGAGGGGAGCATCATGGACCCTGACGGCCACCGCTGATACCGCTCCCCTGGGGGAGCACGGATCTACGGCCTCGTGCTCCCGTTTTGTCCCGTTTTACCCGTCTGAAGCAACCACTTCTTTTAGGAGCGGTAATTTCTTGTTCCCCGTTCGGCCGCTTCAGGAGGGCAGGTCTTCGCTTCCTGGCAGAGCCGGCGGGTTGGGGAGGAGCAGAGATGAAGGCCCACCCGCACGACCTCCTGCTTGAGGAGTTCGTCGTCACCCTTACAGGAGAGCCCCAAGTGGTGCTGGACCACCTTGTCTCCTGCACGCGGTGCCAACATCGACTCAAGACACTGCTCAATCCCCAATCAGGCACTGCGGCGGACAATGTCGTCCCCCTGGAACGCCGATCCATCCTGCCACCGGACTACAGCCTTGTCCTGGACCGGATCTTCTGGGCTGTCGGGGGGCTTGAATCCTTCTATCAAAAGGAACGGGCGGAGGCGACGAGACTCTTCTCCGAGCTGTTACGGCATGCCGTCGAAAAGCGGCCTCTCCTCGTACGCAACTGCACCCGGTTTCACACTTGGGGCCTTTGCGATCTCGTTCTCCAGGAAAGCCGGGAACAGAACTTCCAGAACGCCGCTTTCGGAGAAAGCCTGGCGTTGCTCGCTCTCGAGATCCTGGATCGACTCGATCCTGCCTGTTATGGAGCGGAAGCCCTCGAGGACTTGCGGGCGAAAGCCTGGGCTTATACAGCAAACTCCCGGCGCGTGAAGGGCGATCTGCGTGGGGCCGAAGAGGCGTTCGCCCTCGCCTTTGCTGCCCTCAAGCAGGGATCCCGGGAGCCGATGGAGAGAGCCATTGTCCTCGATCTTCAAGCCTCCCTGCTGAGAGCTCAGCGCTGGTTCCGCAAGTCGCTGTCTCTTCTGCGCCGTGCCACGAAAATCTTTCTAGAGCTGGGCGAGCGGCATCGGGCCGGCCGAGCGCTGGTGAAGATGTCCACGGTCTATCACGTTGCGGGGAATCCCCGGCAAGCGATCCCTCTTCTCTATCAGGCTCTGGAACTGATCGACGGAGCCCGCGAGCCGCGCCTGCTGCTGGTCGCCTGGCACAACCTGGCCAACGGCCTCGCTGAATCCGGACAGCTCATGGAAGCGCAGAAGCTGCTCATAAAAGCCCGGCCGCTCTATCAGCAGTACCCGGAGCACTGGACACATAACCGATACAAGTGGGTGGAAGGAATGATCGCCCGCGGCCTCGGCCAGCAGGATCACGCAGAGAGACTGTTCCTGACGGTGCGGAATGGATTCCTCGCCGAAGGGGCGGCGTACGACGTGGCGCTCGTCTCGCTCGACCTCGCTTCCCTCTATGCCGGGCGGGGACGGATGGCTGAGCTCAAGCGGGTGGCGGAGGAGATGATGCCTATTTTCTCCTCTCGCCAGATCCATCGCGAGGCGCTCGCGGCCCTCGCGTTCTGGCGCCAGGCGGTCGAGGCGGAGAGGGCGGGCGTCGACCTCGTCACCGGTGTCGCGTCGTTCCTCAAGCGGGCCCGCCACGATCCCGCTTTGCGGTTCGAAAAGCCGGATTAAAAACGTAGGGGCGGCCCTGTGTGGCCGCCCTGGAACGAAGGCAGGACGCGCCGGTTGGAAGGCAGGGCGCCCACGCAGGGGCGCCCCTACAGCAATATTACCTAGATATTGCCTAAATGTTGCCTAGAAGGCGAAGTTGACGTCCACCGTCTGGTTGGGGGCGATCGTCACTTCCTGGGTCTTGGTGCCCAGCTTCTCGTGCCAGGCTTCGAGGGTGTACTTGCCCGGAGGCAGCTTGTCGATCGAGAAGGCACCGTCCTCACCGCTCACCGCGTAGAAGGGGTTGTCCACCACGGCGACGTAAGCGTTCATCCAGGGGTGCACGTCGCACTTGACGTGGACCGGGAGCTCCGATTTGTCGAAGGTCTTCTCGATCACCGGCATTCCCACCGCCTGCGCCTGGTTGAACTCCTGGTTGGTCTTCGCCAGGGCATGAACGTTGTGCATTGTGGTGTCGGTGTTCTTGATGATCATCGTCTGGCCCGCCTGGATGCCCTGAACGCGCGGCGTGTACTGGCAGCCGACCTGGTCGAGCTCCTTCTTCTCCGCGGGGGCCGGGAAGCTCCCCGTGAGGCCGCTCTTGACGTAGACGAAGACGTTGCCCAGCTTGCCGTCTTTGGCCGCGAACTCATTGGTGTCCACCGGAGTCGCGTGCAGGCCGGCGCAGACCGGATCGGCGTCCATGGCGATCGTGGTGTCCGTGTCCTGTCCGGCGAAGGTGACGGAGCCCTTGACGC
>CAXTNS010000284.1:2478-5635 GCA_964245465.1 uncultured Thermoanaerobaculia bacterium | reverse complement strand
ATCAAGGACCGCATCCTCGAGTTCCTGGCCGTGCGCAAGCTCAAGCCCGACGCGGGCTCGTCGATCCTCTGCCTCGCCGGGCCGCCGGGCGTCGGCAAGACGTCGCTCGGGCGCTCGGTCGCGACGTACATCATGAGCATCCCCCACCTCGACACGTTTCGCTACTGGCTGGGCGACCCGCTCCGCGTGCTGTCGAGCTCGCGGCCGGACCCTCGGACGAAGCCGTCTCTTCTTTGCCACCACAGCCCGCCAGAATCGGAAGCGCGCAGAGCGCCAGAATGACCCATTTGTTCCTGCTCATACGAGAAAACCTCCTTGGTTGGGAATGAACACTTCTCGAAGGGGGGAGAATACCGCAAGACGAAGGAAACCGGCCGGCCTCTCGCAAAGACTCCGGCCGGCCGCTTTTCAAATCGGTCCACAAAACGGTCAAACAGCCCACCGTCAACGGCCGCCCGCCGCCCCTCCCGCGGCCGGGGCCGCGGGGGCCGGGCTGCTCTCCGAAGAAGCCGTCGCCGCCGTGGGCCTCCGGCCGCCGGAGAGGACCCAGAGATGGTCGCGCAACGCACCGGTCACCTTCTTCGCGTCGGAGAGATAGGCGTTCATCTCCTCGTCGGACGAGAAGTAGCTCCGCAGTTGCTGCTTCTGCGCCGCGAAGGTCGGGGCGTTCAGCATCGCGGGCACGGGCGACAGGAGCTCGCCGGGTTTCACCTCGGCGAAGAAGTTCGGCATGCGCGTGCCCGGCACCCACTTCTGCGGGTTCTGGATCCAGTCCGGCACCCAGTCGTAGCGCAGCCGGTCGTGGGCCAGGAGCAGCGACGGCGCGAGGTCCGCTGAAGCCGCCTGCACCTCCCCGGCCGGATGGCAGCGGGAGCACTGGAGCATGCCGAACACGACGCCGCCCACGGCGAGGCTGCGCGTATCCGGAGGAGCGGGCTCGGAGAGGAACGGCCGCTGCCGGTCGCGGGACTCGAAGTAGGCGATGACGCTGTTGGCCTGCTCGTCGGTGAAGCCGAAGGTGGGCATGCGGACGTTGAGCCACGGCCGCATCTTCACCCGGCTCGGGTCGTGGAGATAGTCCCACAGCCAATCGCCCTGGACGCGCGCGCCCTCGGCGGCCAGGTTCGGCGGCAGTGTGGCCTCGTTGTCGCCGATCAGGGTCCTGATAGCCCGGCCGTGCCCCTCGATCAGGTGGCAGCCCTGGCAGTTGAAGCGGGTGATGAGCTTGCGCCCCTCGGCCATGGCCGCCGCGTTCGGGTCGGTGGCGGCCCGGCGGGTGGCGATGGCGGACTCCTTGGTGAAGCCCATGACGTTCGAGAGGACGGCCTGGGCCTCGCGCTCGGACATGCCGAAGTTCGGCATCTTGAGCAGCTCGTTGTAGTCCTTGACCGCCTCCTTGCCCTCGTCCCAGATGCGCGGGCGCAGGAGCTTGGTATGGATCCAGCCGTGGCGGCTGTGCTCCGCGTCGTGCACGTGCCCGAAGTCGAACTGGTGAAGGGTCTTCGAGCCTTCCTGAGTCAGCTCGGTGCCGATCGGCTTCAGGTTCTCGAACCCCTTGATGTCGTGGCAGCCGTAGCAGCCGTACTTGGCGATGGTCTGCTCGCCCAGGTAGACGTTGCGCTCCGGCTCGGGCATGGCGTTCAGCTTCGCCCGGCTGCGCTCGACGGTGAAGAGGTTCTGCAGATAGGAGAGGGCCAGCTCGTCGCGCAGCTTGGCGTCGACCGCCGGCAGGGCCACGTTCTCATACCGCGAGTCGCGGCTCGACAGGAGGTAGGCCACGACGTCCGCCGCCTCCTGGTCGGAGAGCCGCAGGTTCGGCATGTTGGTGTCGGGGAAGTACTGCTTCGGGTTCTTCACCCAGGCGTAGAGCCAGCCGGCCGAGACCTTGCTGCCCGTGCGTACCAGGTTGGGGCCGTGCAGGCGGTTGACCAGGGGGAAGAAGTCGTCTCGCTTGGCCTTGGGGTCGAGGATGTGGCAGCCGCCGCAGCCCACGGTCTCGAAGACCTGCTTGCCCCGGGCCGGATCGCCCGCGGGGACCGCGATGTTGCTGTAGTCCGGCCGCTCCGACCTGGCCCACAGGTAGGACACGATCGCCGTCATCTCCACCTGCTGGCGCTTCTTGTTGAGCGGAGTTGTGGTGTTCTCCTGGAAGAAGAAGTGCGGCATGTACGTCGTGGGGTGGAACTCGCGCGGCGCCTCGATCCACTTGTAGGCCCAGCCGGGATTGGTCTTGCCGGCGATCCGCATCAGGGAGGGACCCGGCTTGCGCAGCCCGGTGTAGCCCGGCAGGTTGATCGTGTGGCAGCCGTTGCAGCCCATGTGGGTCATGAGCTCGCGGCCCACGTCCTGCGTCTCGGACTTCGCCGTCCAGACGCCGCCGGCATGGCAGCTCACGCAGCCCGACTCGGCGAGGCCGGCGGGCAGGATGGGATAGTCCAGGAACTGCTGCCGCTGCCAGCCGTAGCGCTTCTCCCACTCCTTCTGCTGCTCCTCCGACGCCGGGCTGTGGCCGGCACGCGCGAAGTCGGTAGCACGGTCGAGGCCGCCGTGGCAGACGGTGCAGCCGAAGCGGGTGTAGGGGTGCGGCGAGGAGTCGCCCACGAACAGGTCAAGGTTCGGATGGCTGCGGTACGGCTCCTTCCACTCCACTTCCTGGGTGGCCGGATCGTCCTCGAAGCCCGGGCGGTTGGACGCCACGTGGCAGGTCATGCAGCGGTCCACGCGGTCGATGTTGGTGAAGTTGATGTTGTGGTAGAGCCCGGGCAGGATCACCTGCTCGACCTTGAGGCTGGGCTGGACGAAGTCGGTGAGCGGCGCGTTGAGGGCGAAGTAGTCGAAGTCCTTGGCCAGGCTGGCGATGCGCGTCTCGAGGTTGTCGACGCCCTCGTTCAGGGCCTTGAGCTTTTTCTCCGCCTCGGTGAGCGCGGCCTGCTTGGCGGACAGGCGGTTCTGAGCGTCGTCGCGGGCGTCCTGCGCCTGCTCCCGGTCCCGCTGGGCCTGGGTGAAGTCCTTGCGCGCCTGGTCATAGGCCTCGCGCTCGTCCGTGGCCTTGCCCCTCTGGAGCGCTGTGTCGTACTGGAACTTGGCCGCGTCCACCTTGGCCTTGGCGCCCTTCCAGGCCGTATCGGCGTCGTAGTAATCGGACTTGCGGGCCTTG
>CAXTNS010000284.1:627-2468 GCA_964245465.1 uncultured Thermoanaerobaculia bacterium | reverse complement strand
GTCTTCCAGCTTGTCGAGGTCCTGCCGGTGCTGGTCGAGCGCGGCCTGAGCCTGCTGGACCTCTTTGTTGAGCTGGGCAAGGTCGTTCTGGTTCAGCCGCTGCCGCTCCGCGTCGGCCTCCTTCATCAGCTTCTGCTGCTCCAGGCTCCGGAACTCCGACTGGAACCGCTTCCACGGCTGCGCGTAATCGGCGAAGGCCATCCACAGGGTCACCGCCAGGAGCCCCAGAGAGCTCAAGGCGAACACCATGTTCATGCGGCCGAAGTCGTAGTGACGGTCGGGACGCTTTTCAGGCGGCGTGATCGGTGGAGTCAACTTGGAGCTCCTCTAGACGTTGAAGAAGTACTCCTGGATGTGGACGAAATACTTCAGGTTGAACAGCCACCGGCAATACATCTTGATCGGCAGCAGCATCATGAACAGGAACAGGGTCACGCCCACGTAATAGCGGGCCGGCCCCATCTTCTCGTAGTACGTCCGGAACCATTTCGTGCGGCGCAGCAGCACCGGCAGAACGAAGAAATAGAAACCGATCAGCAGGATCCCCGGCAGCTCGCGAACGAACCAGTTGCCGGGCAGCCCGGTGTTCAGCATCCGGATCCAGAAGTACTCCGAGAGGTCGACGTTGACCAGCGCCTCGACCTTGTTCTGGTCCCAGAACTCGTAGGGCCCGAAGAAGTTCCAGTTGGGGCCGCGCAGGAAGGTGCCGATGACGATCATCTGGCTCCACAGGACCAGCCAGCCGAAGAAGAAGAGGGCGATCTCGACCCTGCGCTCGCGGAAGGTGTAGTAGCCGTTCCCCTTGGGGTTGGTGTCGATGTAGGGGATCGCCATCAGACCGACGATGATGAGCCCGGGCAGCACCACGCCGGCGAGCCACGGGTCGAAATACACCAGCATCTCCTGGAGGCCCAGGAAGTACCAGGGCGCCTTCGACGGGTTGGGCGCCAGGGCCGGGTTCGCCGGCTCCTCCAGGGGAGCCTTGAGGACGATTGACCAGACCACCATCACCACCGTCAGCACCACCATGCAGATGAACTCGGAGAAGACGAGGTCGGGCCAGGTGAAGATGCGGTCTTCTACCTCGGTCTTCTCGAACAGCGGCTCGCCCTTGGCCACCCGGCCGTCGTTCTCGACCGCCTTGTACATGGCGAACCAGAGGAAGAAGCCGGCCAGGAAGACCATCATGACGATGGGCACGTTGTCCGGCTTGGCCACGATCGAGTGGAAATTCGGATCGAGCAGCGAGAGGAGGAAGAACAGCGTGCCCACGGCGAGCAGCACGAGCCCGCCCGTCTTCGTCCACAGCCGCTTCGACCGCAGCATGAGGAAGAATGCGACGATCGACAGCGTGAACGACCAGTAGGGATAGGCCAGGACGTTGATGGCGTGTCTGATGAAGTCCATAGGCTCCCCCGCTACATCGGTCCCGAGATGCCGCCGTCTTTACGGACCCGCCAGAAGTGGACGGCGATCAGGAACGCCGCCACCAGCGGAATGCCCACGCAGTGCAGCACGTAGAAGCGGATCAGGGTGGCGCCGCCGATCGTTCGCCCGCCGATCAAGGCGAAACGGGCGTCGCTGCCGGCGTGGATCAATCGTTGCCCTCCCAGTTTCAGGAAGGCGGCCCCCGGTCCCTCGTTCCCTAACAAAGGTGTCGCCCGGGCCATGTTCGAGCCCACCGTGATGGCCCAGATCGCGAGCTGGTCCCACGGCAGCAGGTAGCCGGTGAACGAGAGCAGCAGCGTCAGCACGAGCAGGATCACGCCGACGTTCCAGTTGAACTCGCGGGGCGGCTTGTAGGAGCCGGTCATGAAGACGCGGAACATGTGGAGCCAGAC
>CAXTNS010000284.1:0-617 GCA_964245465.1 uncultured Thermoanaerobaculia bacterium | reverse complement strand
GAGCGCCCCAGCGGTGCAGCTCGCGCATGATGCCGAAGGCCGCGGCCTCGCGCAGGTCCACGATGTCGACGAAGGCGTACTCGACGGTCGGCCGGTAATAGAACATCAGCAGCAGGCCGGTGATCGTCTCGACCAGGAACAGGAAGAAGGCCGTGCCGCCCATGCACCAGGTGTAGCTCATCCGGATGCCGGATTTCTTCACCTTGATCGGGTGCAGGTGGAGCACCACGTTGCCCAGCATGGCGAGCGCGCGCTTGCGGTTGTCCGTCGGGATGCCCACCCGGAAGATGGACTTCCAGACCTGTGACTTGGTGATGCTCTTGGACAGGTTGCCGATCATGGGTCCTCTTTTAAGCCCTTTGCGAGATCAAAGGATCAAATCACGTGGCCGGGATGAAGGCGTTGGGGTCTTCCCACTGTCCCAGTTCCCACTGGAACTTCTGCGACTTGTCGACGACGATCTGGCCGTCGTCCGGGCTGACGAAGATGCGGGCGCGCTCGAGCGGCCGAGGGGTGGGCCCCTCGAAGTTGACACCGCTCTTGTAGTAGCCGCTGCCATGGCACGGGCACTTGAACTTGTTCTGCGTGTCGAGCCAGGCCGGCGGGCAGCCCAGGTG
>CAXTNS010000283.1:5004-8510 GCA_964245465.1 uncultured Thermoanaerobaculia bacterium | reverse complement strand
CCGGTGGAGATCCCCAAGGAGGTCCCCAGGATCATCCCGAACGAGCCGGTGCAGCCCGTCGAGATTCCGGACAAGGTGCCGGAGCCGTCCACCGCGCCCTCCGAGGCGGTCGCCGAGGGCGGCGTCGAGGGTGGTGTTGAAGGCGGCGTGGTCGGCGGCGTCGTCGGCGGTGTCGTCGGCGGTGTCGTCGGCGGCGTGGTCGGCGGTGTCGTGGGTGGCACGCCGGGCGGCGTTCCGGGCGGGGTGGTGGATGATGCTCCCCTGCGCGTGGGCGGCGCCGTCAGCCGGCCGGAGATCATCAACCAGGTCAAGCCGGTCTACACCGAGCTCGCCCGCCGGGCCCGCGTCACGGGCACGGTGATCGTGGAGGCCATCATCGACACCGGGGGCAACGTGACCAACGTGCGCGTGCTCAAGGGCCTGCCGATCGGTCTCGACCGGGCCGCCGTGGAGGCGGTCCAGAAGTGGAAGTTCAAACCGGCCACGCTCGAGGGCAAACCGGTCAAGGTCTATTACGTTCTGACGGTCAACTTCCAGGTGCAGTGAGCGCCTAGTCTTTCTGAGAAAAGGAGAAGCGCATGGATCTGAATCCTCTTGTCCTGTGGGAACAGATGACCATCCTCAACAAGATCGTCATCGTCATCCTGATCGTCCTGTCGATCTGGTCGCTCTACGTCTGCGTCGAGCGCCTGATCGTCTTCAGCAAGGCGCGCAAGCAGTCGCTCCTGTTCGCCAAGCAGGCCACCGAGCACCTGAAGAACGACCGCCCGCAGGCGGCCATCGACGCCGCCATGAAGTACCCCCAGAGCCACCTGGCCCGCGTCGTCGCGGCCGGCCTCCAGTCGTTCCAATATGAAAGCCAGACCAGTCCGCTCTCCGAGGTCGAGGTCGTCGAAGCCGCCACCCGCGCCGTCGAGCGCGCCACGCTGCTCACCACGTCCGACATGAAGCGCGGCATCGGCTCGCTGGCGACGATCGCCACCATCACCCCCTTCATCGGCCTGTTCGGCACCGTGATCGGCATCATCAACGCCTTCCACGGCATGGCCCTCACGGGCTCGGGGGGTATCGGCGCGGTGTCGGCCGGTATCGCCGAGGCGCTCGTGGCCACGGCCATGGGTCTCGCGGTCGCCATTCCGGCCGCCTGGATGTTCAACTACTTCACCAACAAGCTGGAGCGGCTGCAGATCGAGATGTCGAACTCCTCTTCCGAGCTGGTCGACTTCTTCATGAAGCGCCAGAGGAGCAAGCATGCTGCCTAAGCACAACAAGCCCAACCTCGTCAGAGAGGTCCGGAGCGACATCAACGTCACTCCCCTCGTTGACGTGTGCTTGGTGCTGCTGATCATCTTCATGGTCGTCACACCCATGCTTCAACAGGGCGTGGACGTGTCGAAGCCGGAGACCAAGAACCCCGGCAAGATGCCTGAGAACCAGAAGCAGCTCACCATCGCCATGAAGCAGGACGGCCAGGTCTTCATCGGACAGAACTGGGTTCCCGATGAGAACCTGAAGGCCTCCTTCGAAGAGATCCACACCTCGAACCCTGACAAGGACGTGGTCATCAAGGCGGATCGGCGGCTCAAGTACAAGCAGGTGCGCAAGCTGATGCAGATGGTCAACGAGGCCGGCTTCAGCCGCGTGGGTCTGGTCACCGACAAGGACAAGGGCGGTTCCGCTTAGGCGGGGCCCCCGAGAGGAGTCAACACCATGGCAATGAACATGGGCGCTTCCGGTGGAGTCCGGAGCGAGATCAACATCACCCCCCTGGTGGACGTGGTGCTGGTGCTGCTGATCATCTTCATGGTCGCGGTGCCCCTGCTTCAGATGGGCTACGCCGTGCAGGTACCGCCGAAGGTCGAGAGCGCAGCGCCCCCGCCGCAGATGAGCGATCAGGTCATCGTGCGGATGGACGCCCAGGGCCAGACCTACATCAACAAGCAGCTCATCCCCAGAGGCCAGTTCGGCGGCCGTCTGCGCGAAACCATGACCGGGCGTCAGAGCAAGGTGGTGTTCTTCGCTGCCGACGGCGAGTTGGACTACGACAAGGTCGCGGACTTCATGGACGAGTGCCGCGACAACGGCGCCGAGAACCTCGGCATCGTGTTCGAAGACCTGCGGGGTCCTGCCGGCGGGGCCGCTCCCGCGGGCGCTCCGTAAGCCTCAGCAGGCTCAGACGATTCAGCGATTCTCCACGACCCCTCGCCCTTCCCAAGGGCGAGGGGTTCGTCTTTCAAGGGGTCTTTGGTGTGGCGGTCTGCCGGAAGGCGTGGCGGATCCGGCCGAGGATCTGGTTGATGGGATTTCCCCGCTCCAGGAACGGCAGCACCGGCAGGCTCCGGATGCCGAGCTCCCGGTGAAGAGCGAGCAGATCCGGGTTCTGGGGGTCGACCTTGAGGCCGCTTCGGACCGCCTTGACGGCCCCCTTGCGGTCCTTGGCCAGCAAGCAGGTGCGGGCCAGGTTCGCATAGTTGTCGACCTCGTAGAACCCTACCTTGATCGAGTGCCGGCAGAGCTTCAGCCCCTCCTCCACCCGCTGCTGGCACAGCGCGATGCCGTAGCCCAGGTAGGAGTAGAACACCCCAGGGAGGTCCGAAGACTGCTCCTTCTCCTCCGCGATCTTCCCCAGGTAACGGAGCCCCTCGTTCCAATCCCCCCGGCGACAGCTCTCAACCCCGAGCTTCAGCGTGCTCGTCGTCAGCATGCTCACGGCCATGTAAGACACCTCTGATAATAGTGGAATGTACATAAAAACTCTTCCCGGGTTCAAGTCCCGCCGTGCTACACTCGCGGCACCTGATTCCAAAGGAAGGCTGGCGATGAGCAACCGAGAGAGCCCCTCCGCGCGCGAGATCCAGGAGCTGACGGACCTCGCGCGGCGCTTCTCCGAGGGTGGACGGCATGAAGAGGCGGCGGACCTCCTCCTCCTGGCCCTGCGGCTGGAGCCCAAGAACCTGAGCGTCAAGCTGGGTCTGGCCGAGATCCGCAAGCGCCAGCAGCAGAACCGGGGCGGCGGCAGCTCCCGGAGCCTGCGCGACATCCTGCGCGAGGGTTTCCGGCGGAACGCCATCGACGCCTCCCACTTCCTGGGACTCGCTCACCTGTACGCGGAGAAGGGGGAGAACGCCCGGGCCATCGAATGCCTCGAAGTGGCCAAGGCCAAGGACCTGGCCAACCCGGCCAACCACAAGCTGCACGGCAAGCTCCTCTTCCGGCGGCGCGACTACGACGGAGCGGCCGAGGAATTCGGCAAGGCCCTGCGTTACAACCCCTTCGACCGCGAAACGGCCGAGAGCCTGGGCCGGACCGAGTACGAGCGCAAGCGGTTCGAGGAGTCCCTGGGCGCCACGGTGCACGCCTTCCTGCTCGTCAACGACGGCGACGAGGAGGGGGTGCGGCGGCTGCGGCGGCGCATCCAGACCCTGAAGCAGATCCTCGGCTGGGGCAACCGCGAGCTCTCGGGGGTGTTCCACGAGCGCCAGGAGCTGGTGCACACGGCCTTCGAG
>CAXTNS010000283.1:0-4994 GCA_964245465.1 uncultured Thermoanaerobaculia bacterium | reverse complement strand
CAACCTTTCGATCGCGGCGCCGACCTCCAAACGGCGGGACACGGGCGGCCAGCTCGACCTCGCCTCCCGGCTGCGGCGGCTCAAGCCCCTGGCCCACTTCTCCGACGAGCAGATCTTCCGGCTCACCCAGGCCGTGCACGAGGAGATCCACGACGTCGGGAGCCTCATCTTCAGCCACCGCGCCCAGGGGCGCGACCTCTACATGCTGGAGCGGGGCGAGATCACGGCCCAGCGCACCACCTCGTATGGCACCTTCGCGCTGGGCGTGGTGGAGCCGGGCGACTTCTTCGGCGAGGCCGGCTTCATCACCGGGCACGAGCGGAGCTCCGACGCCCTGGCCGCCGCGCCGCGCCAGGTCTTCCGGCTGGAAGCCGACGCCGTGGACCTCTTGATCGAGGGCTCGCCGGAGATGGGAGTCCAGATCTACTGGTCGCTCTGGCACAGCCTGGCGCGCAAGCTCAGGGGCACCAACGACCAGCTCAAGACCTTCTTCTCCAACGAGTCCATGCCGGAGAACTTCCTGCGCTTGAGGAAGCAGCCCACGGGGCCGGCCGGGTCGGTCACGGTGGAACCTTCCGACAAAATCCGCCTGTTCCGCGAGCAGGGGCTGTCGCGCCGCGAGCTGATGACCCTCGCCACTTTCTCCCGCGAGAAGCGCTTCGCGGCCGGGGCCTCGCTCTTCCAGGAGGGGGACGAGGGCTCGGAGATGTACATCGTCCTCGAAGGCCGGGCCATGATCTCCAAGTTCATCCCCGGCGCGGGCGAAGAGGCCCTCGCCATTCTGGAGCGGGGCGACTTCTTCGGCGAGATGTCGCTGATCGACGGCGAGCCCCGCTCGGCCGACGCGCGCGCCCACGCCGGCCCGCTGACCGTGTTGGCGCTCGATCAGGGAACGGTCCGCGAGGTCCTGGCCATGGACCCCCACGCGGCTCTCGAGTTTCTCCAGCTCCTCTGCCGCCTGGTCGCCAACCGCCTGCGCGAGATCGATGAGAAGGTCATCGGCTGGCGGATCATGTCCGGTGAGCGCAACGAGAGCGTGTCGGCGTAGCTCTCTGTTTTTGCGCTAGGATTGCGCTCCGGGCAACCTGTATGAGCGCCATCCTGCCAATCAACATCGACAACCTTCTCCATTATCGGGGAGTAGAGTCGTCACGGGTCGAGCTGAAGGGTTCATGGAACGAGGGACCCACGGCTCTGCAGGTGCTACACACTCTGTGTGCATTTGCAAACGACTTCCAGAACCTGAATGGCGGCTACATCGTTATCGGCGTCCAGGAAAAAAACGGGGTCGCCCAGTTCCCCCCGGCTGGCCTCGATCCCGATAGCCTGGATGCAATCCAGAAGTGGATTCGAGGCCATTGCAAAACCCTCGATCCCGTATATCAACCCGTCCTTTCTCCTGAGGCCTTCGAAGGTCGCTCCATTCTCGTAATCTGGGCTCCTGGAAGTGATACTCGACCGCATCAGGCACCCGACGCCTTGAAGCATGGCGCCAGGAGGTACTACATACGTCTTGGCAGCGAGACGGTCGAAGCGAAAGGAGCTCTGCTCACGCAACTCCTGCAACTTACCGCAAAGGTTCCTTTTGACGACCGCCGAGCCCTCGATGTTCCAATAGAAAAAATTCGCGAGGCCAAAGTCCGTGAATTTTTAGCAGATATCCGAAGCGGTCTTCTGGAAGAGACGGATGCCCGTGAAATCTACAGGAGGATGAGGATCTCGGTCCGCATCAATGGACATGAGGCGCCTCGCAACGTCGGACTGCTCTTATTTTCTGATGATCCTGAGGAGTGGTTTCGCGGCGCGCGTATCGAAGTCGTTCAGTTTGCAGCAGATACTGCGGGAAATGTCATTGAGGAGAAAACCTTCAGGGGTCCTCTGCACCAACAGATCAGAGATTGTCTGGCGTACTTGAGAAGCTTCTCGACTCAACATCTGGAAAAATTGGGGGACCGGCCGGAAGTCAAGGGGTGGGTCAGCTACCCTCTTCCCGCAATGGAAGAGTCCCTTGTCAATGCTCTCTATCACCGAGGCTATGAAGGTGAGCCTGAGCCAACAAAGATTTATCTGCACCCTGACAGAATGGAGATTATCAGCTATCCGGGGCCGGTACCTGGGATCGACAGAAAGCACTTCAACGCTGGCGAATCCATACCGCCCGTGCCAGCGCGCAATCGGCGGATTGGAGAATTCCTCAAAGAGCTCCGCCTAGCAGAAGGGCGCGGGACGGGCATACCCAAAGTCTTTCGCGTCATGGAGCAAAACGGATCTCCCCAACCCCGTTATGACTTCGATGAGGCGAGGACGTTTTTCCGTGTCACTCTTCCAGCTCATCCAGAATACGTTGCGATCTCTGCTCTGCGAGATGCGGCGCACTTGAGAGCTGTCGGTGACGAGCTGGCTGCCCATCAACGATTGCAAAGAGCGCTGGAAGAACAGCCTTCATCCGGAACCCTCGCAGCCGCCTTGATAGAAGATCTCGCTCGGACGGGCGATTTGACCGCGGCCCGTAATAGCCTGGACCGGTTTTTTGAAAATCCTCATCCGGCCAATGCGGCTCGAGCGGTCATGGCCATGTCGAATGCCTACTTGAACGAAAGCCGCCTGCAGGAGGCCAAAACAGTCCTCGACCGTCTGCCCAGTCTCCTTGCACCTCAAGAAGCTTTCGAAGCAGCGATCCTTGAACGTCGAGCAAGCCGCCAAGATCGTGCTCACCGTTACTTCGAGCGCGCAGGTGACGCCGTCTTTTTGGACGTCAGGGCTCTTCACGAATTCGCTCAAACCAAAATCAAATTGGCCCAGGAAATTCGACCCCATCGAAGACCGCGTTCTTTTTCTCAAGACATCCGTTTACGGCTTCTGCGGGATGCCCAGGAAATGCTTCGCCGCGTGCTTCAGATGGATGCACCTTTAACTCGTCATGCCTGGGCATGGTTTGATCTAGGCCGTGTACTTCGTTGGTTGAAGGCACCTACGTCAGAAGTGCGCAATGCCTTCGAAAGAGCCCTTCAGCTTATGCCTGAGGAGGAGCGCTTCCAACGAGAGTTGGAGAAGCTGGCGAATCCTCGCTGAAATCCTACTCGTACCGCAGGGCCGACGACGGATCGACCCGCGCCGCCCGCCAGGCCGGGGCGAAGCAGGCCAGCAGGGTGACCAGCAGGGCGAAGCCCACGACGGCCAGCACGTCCCGCGGCTCGACCCGGAAGGGCACGGAGCTGATGAAGTAGATCGCCGCCACCTCGGGGTCGAAGCGGATCAGCTCGAACGTGGTGAGCACCCAGCAGACGGCCCAGCCGGCGAGCACCCCGATCAGCGTGCCGAAGGCCCCCAGGAACCCCCCGTAGACGAGGAAGACGAGGCGCAGCTTGTCCGGGCGCAGCCCCAGCGCGCCCAACAGGCCGATATCGCGCATCCTCTCCCGCACCAGCATCACCAGCGTCGAGGCCACGTTGAACGTGGAGACGAGGACGATCAGCCCCAGGACCAGGAACAGCGCCACCTGCTGGAGCTGCAGGGCCGTGAAGAGCTCGCGGTTGAGCTGGCGCCAGTCGGTGACCACGAAGTCCGGCTCCAGGACCTTCGTCGCGGCTTCGGCGATGCGCGGAGCTTCTTCGGGGTCCGTGACCGTGAATTCGAGCAGGTTCGTGGCGGCCTCGGCGTTCATCAGCCGTTCGACCAGAGCGCGCTCCAGCAGCACCCAGCTACGGTCGAACTCGGCGAAGCCCGTGGCGAAGGTCCCCGAGACGTGGAGGCTCTGGAAGCGGAACCGCGGCCGGCCCTCGCCGAAGCCCAGGGCCACCAGGCGCAGGACGTCCCCCGGCTTGGCGCCGAGCTTGTCGGCCAGGTCCTTGCCCAGGACGGTGGACGGGATCCCCTCCGGGGTGGGCTGGAGCTGCGCGGCCGTGGCCGTGAGCTGGCCGCCCCCGGGGTCGACGCCGCGCAGGATCACCTCGACGCCTTCTCCCCGCTGGCCGCCCGAAAGCGAGCCCTGGCCGTAGGCGACGCGGCCGACCTTTTCGACTCCGGGGATGGCCAGGAGAGCCTTTCCCTTGGCGGGAGGGAGGGTGCCCGGCTCGCCGCCCACGGGGTAGGCGATCACGGCGGCGTTGCCCCGCACGAGCTTGCCCTGGAGGTCTTCGCGGTAGCCGGTCATCAACGCCATGGCGATGATCATGGCCATGACCCCCAGGGCCGTCGAAAGCAGGGCCGCCCGCGCCGTGCCGTCGAGCAGGCGGCTGCGCCGGCCGCGCAGGAAACGCCAGGCGATGACCCATGGAAGGGGGCCCGTGAGGGGGGATTGGAGCGGCTCGTTCACTTCCGCGTCGCCGCTTCGAGGAAGCGGTCGAAGAGGATGGAAGCGTCGTGGGGACCCGGGGCGGCCTCGGGGTGGTACTGCACGGACCACACGGGCTGACCCGAAACGGCGAAGCCCTCGACCGTGCCGTCGTTCAGGTTCACCTGGGTGACGGCGCACGAAGCCGGCAGCGAGGCGGGATCGACGGCGAAGCCGTGGTTCTGGCTGGTGATGGCCACCCGGCCCGTCGTGACGTCACGCACCGGCTGGTTTCCTCCATGGTGGCCGAACTTGAGCTTGAACGTCCGTCCGCCCAGGGCGAGCCCCAGGAGCTGGTGCCCCAGGCAGATGCCGAAGACCGGCCTCCTGGCCGCCACGATCTCGCGGACGTTCTCGATGATCCCGGTCAGAGGCTCCGGATCGCCCGGGCCGTTCGAGAGTACGACGCCGTCGACCGGCAGGGAGAGCACCTGCGAAGCCGGGGTACGGGAGGGCAGAACCGTCAGCCGCGCCCCCCGCTCGGCGAGCGAGCGCAGGATGTTGGCCTTGACCCCGAAGTCGTAGACGGCCAGGTGCTGGCGCTCCTCCCCCACCGCCGGGATCTCATAGACCTCGGAACAGGTCACCTCGTCGGCCAGGGCCCGCCCGGCCATGGCGGGGAACTCCGCCAGCGCGGCCCGCCGGGGGCCGGCGGCGGCCG
>CAXTNS010000282.1:0-8529 GCA_964245465.1 uncultured Thermoanaerobaculia bacterium | reverse complement strand
GCCGAATTCTTCGCCGAGGAGCCCCAATTCGGGCGTGGCGCGGTGAAAAATCTCGCGGATGGCCTCTTCCGAGCCGCGATCCGCCGCGGTTACGGGCGAGGCGTCCTGTTTCAGCTCGACCTGGAGGTTTACGGAGCGAAAATGCGCGCGATGGATCTCGCCCGCCTTTTGACAGGCGGCAAGCGCGGCTTCGAGGTAACGCACGGCTTCTTTCATGGCAATTTGGAGTTTATCCGAGAAAAGCCCTTGAATCACTGAAAAACGCCGCGGAACATTGTTTGAACGGTTCAAACATTTTTTTCCCCCGCCAAACAATGTTTCAGCGGCTCGGACAATGTTTCAGCGCGCTGGAACGCTGTTTAGCGGCTCCAAACATTGTTTGAAGCCGCCAAACGTTGTTTCAAGGGAAAAAACAATGTTCTAGGGGTTTTGACGGCGAAGATACCGGTCCGCTTCGTCGAGCACGTCCTTCGGCGGCGCGGTACACCCTCTGTCCTGCAGCACCACGGCCAGAAAACCACGCAGCAGGCCGGCGGCGGCCGCTTCCCGCAGGAGCTTCTCCAGCGACGGCGCGGCGGCGAGGGCCTGCTTCAGGGTGATCTTCGTCCAGCCGGCTTTCCGGATCGCGGCGCAGAGACTCTTCGCCTCGGCCTCGGAGAGCGCGGGCGGCCGGCCGCTCTCGTTGTCTCCCGTGTTGACCTTGTCCGCGACCACCCCGGGCGTGCCTTGGAGCACGACCCAGGGATCCAGGGCCGTAGGGATCTTCTCGAGCTCGGTCTGCGAGACGGTCGAGCCCGCGCTGATCCGGCGCTGGTCGAGAAGAGGCGATTCGGCCGTGACGGTGATGACGTCCTCCACCGGTTCCCCCGCAGATGGGTTGACCGGCAGCACCCTGCGCACCGGCTGGAGGCCGGATGGCGCGGTCTCCTGCGGGTCTACGGCCACGAGGCTGGTGTAGCTCGTGACCAGGTGATGGCGCAGGCCGAGACGGGTGATGCCGCGGCGCACCTCCTCCGGGTTCCCGCCGTCGGCCAGACTGTCCGACAGTCCCTGGATCTTCCGGCGCGCCCAGAGCTTGTCAATGCCGGCGCCCTTGAATTCGCTGGCCACCGCGAAGGAGTCCTGCCAGGTGGCGCCGCCCCGGAGACCGGAGACGGTCACCGGCCCGGCACCGTCCTCCAGGCGGGCGGCGACGACCAGCGGATCGCCCAGATAAAGGTCGGGGACCCGCGCGGGCCAGGACTCGGCCGAGGCATCGCTCCACTGGACCTCGATCTGCCGGAGCATGGGCGATTCGAGTTGGGAAAACAGGGCGCCCATGGCCTCCTGGACTCTCCGGACGTCGGCGATCTGGGTGAACGATCCGCCTCCCAGATCTCCCAGCCGGCGCAGGAGCGGGACGTTGGGCGCCGCGCCGATCGCCACCGGGAAGAGCCGGCGGTTGCCGAGGTTCGTCTTGAGGAAGGGAACGACTTTCGCCTCGTCATAGAGCTGGCCGTCCGTGGCGAAGATCACCTGGGGCACGAGGCCCGCCGGAGCCGGTTTGCGGAAGGCGATCTGGAGCGCCGGGAGCATCTCCGTGCCGCCATCGGCGATGAGACCGGTGATGAAGCGGCGGGCTTTCTCCAGGGCGTCCGGCGTCGCCGGCACGCTCTCCGGGAAGACGGACGTGGCCTTGGAATTGAACTCGACGACGTTGAACCAGTCGCCGGGCTGGAGTTTGCCGAGACCGAACAGAAGCGCCTCCCGGGCCTGCTGGACCGAAGTTCCCTGCATCGAGCCCGAGGTGTCGATGATGAAGACCGTCTCCCTCGGCAGCCGCGACATCGCCGCCTCCGGAGCATCGGGCGGCATCACCATGAGCAGCGCGTACTTCTCGCCGTCCACCTCTTCCGAATAGAACACGGCCCGCGGCTCGCGGCCGACGTCCGGCGTCCATTCCAGGAGCAGATCGGCGTCGGCGTACTCCACCCCCTTCGCCAGGTCCACGGCGTAGCGGAAATTCTTTCCTTTTGCTTTCACCACGGTGATCCCGTGGCTGGGGCTCTCCACTTTCGCCAGGGGGAAGCCGGGGTAGAGATCGGCGTGGAAGGCAAAGGGATTGACGGGCGGCGCACCCCGCCGCAGGACCGGAGGCAGCCACAGCCGGGATTGCCGGGGGACCTTGCCTTCCGCGGGCCGTACCACCATGGGGAAGCGCAGGCGGAACCGGCCCTGTTCCCACTGGACCACCTGCTGCAGCTCGATGGCGACCTCCACCGTCTCGCCGGGTCCCACGTTGGTCACGGAAGTGGTGAACACGTCCGGCCGCCGCTGCTCGACGAGGGACGCCTTGGAGCCCCGCTGCTTCGCGGTTTCGTAGCTCTGCCGCGCCTCTCCCTTCTCCTGGATGACGCCGAGGATCGTACGGTCTCCAACCTTCATCCTCAACGTATCGACCGCCGCGTCCCCCGGCAAGGGAAAGATATAGCTCCCTTCGACCCAGTCGGAAGACGGGTTCTGGAAGACCTGCGTGACCTTCGTCCGGGCGATGATCCCGGTGACCCGCACCTCGAGAGTGGCGCCGAGGACGGGCGCCTGCTTCCCCGCGAAATACAGGCCCTGCCCGGCCCAGGCGAAGCCGTTCGCAACCCCCATGAAAAAGAGACAGAGCGCTAGCCTTTGAATCAGATTCGATCGCATTTCAAACCTCCCGGTTGTTGTTCAGCGCCAGGAAACTCTCAGGCCCAGCCGGTACGTGCGCGGGGCCACGGCGTCGTTCGCCAGTCCGGCGCGGCTCGTGCCGAGGTCGGCCTCCCGCCAGAGAGCGGTGTCGTCCTCCAGCAGGTTGAAGACGTCCAGGCCCAACACCAGGCCGAAGTCATCGAAGACGAATTCCTTTTCGAGCCGGGCGTCCATGGTGATGACGCCGTCCCCTCGTGACGAGTCGATCGGGGCGAGCGGCACCCGCGGGAGCCCGGCCCGCTCGCGGACGACCTGCCGGTACCAGGCCGCCGGGTATCCCTCCCGGCCGTTGACCGCGAGCGCGGCATTGAAGCCGAGGGGGAATTGAACGAGGCCGTCCCAATGGAACGACCAGCCTCCCAGGAGAAAGCGGTCGGCCGCGTACGGGCGGTCGAGCGCCGAAGCGGGCACGGCCACGGGATCGCCGTCGCGGTCGCCGCCGCCCAGGGCGCGGGTGGGGTCGTCGTACCGCTCGAAGCCGGGGCCGACGCGCCACGTCCAGTCGCTCCAGGCGACGTGCCCACGGGTCATCCAGCGGTCCGCAAGCCTCTTGTTCCAGAACAGGGAGAAGCCGAGGTAGTCCTGCCCCCGGTCGCCGTTCGTGAGGAGGGTGCCGCCGGTCCAGGTGAGACCCGGGCGCAGGTCGAAAACCGATACCGCGGACGGCAAAGAAACCCAGTCGGCGGCGGTGGCGGCGAAAACCCTTCCATCTTCATCACGGACCAGGAGCCGCTCTTCGAGAACGTCCTGGACGCGCCTCCAGGTGCCCTGGAAACCGATCACGAATTCGGGCAGCAGGGCGTGCTCCACGCCGAGCGCGAGCTCGTCCGTGATCTCCGGCGCGAGGTCCGGATCGACGGCGTTGGGATTGACGCCCAGGAGCGGATCGCGGTCGACGCTGTACCAGGGCAGGTCCCCCTCGACTGTTGAGAAGAAGTACGACGCGGCGGGGACGTTGGGATCGAGCCGGCAGGCCGGCGCCGTGCCCAGCCGCGAGGCGAACCGGGAGAGCGACGCCTTCAGCAAGGTTTTCCTTTCCGGCCCCAGGGCGTAGTTGAGCCCGAGCCGCGGCGAGAGGGTGCGGGGCCGCGAGCCGCCAGGGATTCCGAGGTCCTGCTCGTCGAAGCGGAGGCCCAGGGTGAACGTCGCGCCGTTCACGTTGGCGACGTCCTGCACCCAGGCGCTCGCCGTTTCCGTCTCCGCCCTCGCCTCCCCTCCGCTCCAGACTTCTACCGCCCTGACCTTGGCGGGATCGAGAGTCTCCTCGGAGAGTTCGATCCGGCCCGGGGCCGTGAGGAGGGTCCGGCCGTCCTGTCCACGCCACGAAAGCCCCGCCTTCAGCTCGTGGGAGAGCTGGCCGGTGAGGAAGAAATAGCTTCCCGCGAGCTCGCCGATCCTCGTCCGGTCGTCCTCGGCGAGACCGAACCACGCCCCGTGGGCGACGCCCGGGGGATCGATCCTCGCCTCTCCCGCCGATCCTCCCAACGGGACGTCGCTCTGGACCCGGTCGGTGCTCCCCCACAGGCCGCTCAGGTAGAAATTGGCGCTGAAGAGGTGCGTGTCCTCGATCTTCCAGATCTCCTCCCGGCCGTCCCGGTCCCAGGTGGTTTCCGGAGCACGGGCCGGGGAGGCCCCGAGGCCCGAGACCGCGACGTCTCCCCGTTTCCAGAACAGGCTCGCGGAGTTGAAGGAGGTGAGTTGCCCGTTCAGCTTGAACGATCCATTTTCGACGAGGGATTCCTGCCGCTGGCCACCCAGGACGTTGCGGTCGACCTCGTCATGCTGGAGCGATCCCCAGATCCAGAGCCGGTCCCCGACGAGCGGCCCCCCCAGCTCGGCGTTGGCGCCGCGGAGATCCTCGATCCCGTTGCCCCTGGCCTCTTGAAGAGCGTCGCCGCTCCAGAGCAGATGGCCCGAGCCGCGCCACTCGTTGGTGCCTCGCTTGGTGGTCATGTCGACGCGCACCCCCGGGGTGTCCAGGACCGTGTCCGCGCCGCCGGTCGTGGCGGTGACCTCCTCGAAGCTGTCGAAGTCGTAGTACGACGGGGAGGAGCCCAGAGCGCTCATGTCCGTGATCGCGAGACCGTCGAGGACCCAGGTGTTCTGGTCCGCCGCCGCTCCCTGTCCCACGACGACCGTGGCCTGGCCGCTCTCGTTGCCCCCTACGTTGATGCGATCCGTGAGGACACCCGGCGCCCTCTGCAGGATGGCCCACGGATCGCGGGACGTGGGGATTTTCTCAAGCTCGGTCTGAGAAACCGTGCAGCCCATGTTGATCCGGCGCTCGTCGAGGAGCGGACTCTCGGCGGTGACTATGATGCAGTCTTGCACTCCGTCGTCGGATCCGGCATAGAAGGCAGAGGCCCCGCCCTGTGGAGGATTCACCGGCACCATCCGATTCACCGGCACCATCCGACTCACCGGCACGACGCCGTTTGGAGCCGTCGCCACCACGTCCACCGCGACCAGGCTGGTGTAGGGAGTGACCAGGTGGTGGCGCAAGCCGAGCTCGACGACGGCACGGCGTACCCCGGCGGCATCCGTGGCCTCGATATCGGGCTGGAAAGAGAATCCATCCAAAAGAGATTCGATCTTCTTTTTCGCCCACAGCTTGTGAATGCCCGCGCCCCGGATCTCGGCCGCTTCGGGGAACGAGTCCCGCCAGACCTCGCCGCCGCGCCGGCCCGAGACCTCGACAGACCCGGAAGAAGACCCGCTCCGTGAGACCACGGTCAACGGCTCGCCCAGATAGAGGTCGGGGATCCGCGCCGGCCACGTCTCGGCCGCCGGATCGGCCCAGCGCACCTCGAGGTCCCGCAGCATGGGGGCTTCGAGCTGGGCGAACAGCCCGCCCATGCGCTCGGCGACTTCCAGGACGCTGGAAATGTGAGTAAACGTGCCGCGGCCGAGATCCGCCGATCTGCGCAGGAAGGAGACGTTCGGGGCCGATCCGATCGCCACGGTGAACAGCCGCCGGTCGCCCAGGCGCTCGCCGAGGAAGCGGTAGACCTCCGCCTCGTTGTCCACCTGCCCGTCGGTCACGAAGGTGATCTGCCGCACCAGGCCGGCCACCGGGCCACCCTTTGATTCGAGCGCCAGCTTCACTCCCGCCAGGATGTTGGTGCCCCCGGTCGCCTGGAGGCCGCCGACGTACTTCCGGGCCTTCTCCAAGGCTCCGGGCTCCACGGGAACGCTTTCGGGGAAGAGGGCCTCCGCCTCCGAGTTGAACTGGATGACGTTGAACCAGTCGCCCGGCTGGAGCCGGTCGAGGGCCAGCAGGAGGGCCTTGCGCGCCTGCCGCATGGACGCACCCTCCATCGATCCGGACGTGTCGATGATGAACACCGCCTCGCGCGGCAGACGCGCCGCGGCCGCTTCGGGAGCGTCGGGCGGCATCACCATGAGCAGGTCATAGCGCTCGCCGTCCACCTCTTCCGAGTAGAAGACGGCCCGCGGCTCCCGGCCCACTTCCGGAGTCCATTCCAGGATGAAGTCGCTGTCCGCCAAGGCAACGCTCCGGGCCAGGTCCACCGCGTAAATGTGATTCGCACCCTTTTCGACGGTGATCCCGTGGGAAGGGCTCGTCACCCGGCCGAGCGGAAAACCCGCGGCGAGATCGACGTGAAAGGCGAACGGGTTCGCCATTGCCCCGGGCATTGACCCGGACGGCAGCACCGGCGGATTCAGGAGCGGCCCCTCGTGGGCCTTGCTCGCGGAAACGCCCGTCCAGGGCGGGCTGTACCGGGGCGCCACCACCATGGGGAACCGCAGCCGGAACCGTCCCGCCTCCCAGCGCACGATCTGCTGCATTTCGATCACGATTTCGACGGTTTCTCCCGGACCGATGTTGGCCACGGAAGTGGTGAAAACGTCGGGCCTCTGCTGCTCGATCAGCGACGCTTTCCGTCCTTCTTTCTTGGCTGTTTCATAGGCCTTCTGGGCCTCGGCCTTCTCCTTGATCTCGCCCACGACCGCACGCTCTCCGATCTTCATCTTCAACGTATCGACGGCCGCGTCCTCGGGCAATGGAAATATATAAATACCTTCCACCCAATCCCTGGCCGGGTTCTTGAAGACCTGCGTGACCCTGGCGCGGGCGACGATGCCCGTGACCCGCACTTCCACGGTGGAGCCGAGCACCGGAGCGGGAGCAGCTTCCCGGCCTTTGAAGAACAGGCCTTGCTCAGCCCGCGCCACACCGGTTCCGATCAAGACGAGGAGACAAAGCTCCGCCACACGAACGAAGATCGATCTCATCTCAAACCTCCCGGGCTTGTTTCAGGGCTGTCCTACAAAGAAGACAGCCGCCTTGAGCCTTGCGTTCTTAAAGCGCAAGGCAGGTGCCAGCCCGGGGCCGGCGTTGACAAATCCTTTACAGAAGCCGATTTGGAGGAATGACGAAAATCTTGCCGGAGCCGCCGATCCAAGTTTATGGAGGCGGTTGATTCAATCGGTTGATCGAATCTGAGCCGCAGTCTGAAAAATCGAACAATGTGTCCAGAGGAGGGGACGGGACGTTCCCCAGGTACCGGAGGTGCTAGACTTTGGCCATGAAATCGGTAGCGGACGAGCTCCGGAAACGGGACCGGGAAGAGATTCTGAAGCTCTCCGTCGAGGAGCGCATGGAGCTGGCCTTCAAGCTGGGCGAAGAGGATCTCGCCCTGTTCTGCCAATACCAGGGAGTAGACCGGGAGACTGGAATCCAGCTCCTTCAAAGGCGGCGGCAAGCCGGGCGGCAGCCGTCCAAGTGCATGAGCGACCTCATCGGATGAGCCTGCTCGACCCGATCGTCGCAGTCCTCAGGAGTCATGGGATTCCCTTCGCCCTGGTCGGCGCTTCGGCCTTGGCAGCCCACGGCGTGGTGCGATCAACAGTCGACCAGGATCTCTTCGTAATGGATTCCGTCTGTCTGGAGCCCTCGCTTTGGAAGGCTCTCCGGGACCAAGGTGTCACGGTCGAGATCCGAAGGGGAGATCTCTTTGATCCGCTCGCGGGCGTGGTTCGCTTCGAGAGAACGGGCGAGCGACCTCTGGACGTTGTCGTGGGCAAGTACACGTGGCAGAGGGAGGTCCTCGAAAGAGCCACGGTGGCTCCAGGCGCACCCGATACGGCGATCCCGTTGGTCCGAGCGGCGGACCTGATCCTCCTCAAGCTCTATGCTGGAGGGGCACAGGATGCCTGGGACATCCGACAGCTCCTTGCGGGTGAGAATCGCGAGACCCTGATCTCCGAAGTCAACCGAGAGCTTCCGCGCCTTACTGCTGAAAGCGCCGCCCTCTGGAAGAAGATCCTGGAGGAATAAGCGCTCTCTCATCCCTTGGCCGCGCGAATCATCTCCTCCAGCCGGTCCAACCCTCTGCTCACCTCCTCCAGCGACGGCCCAAACGACAACCGCACGTGCTGGTGGAAGCGGGAGAGGCGCTGCGAGCGGCGGCGGCCGGGGTTGACGTCGAAGAAGACGCCGGGGACGCAGATGACCTTGTGGTCCAGGGCGGCTCGGAAGAAGGCCATGCCGTCCGAGATCGGCTCGGGCAGGTCGCGCACGGAGACGAAGGCGTAGAAGGTGCCCGCCGGCTCGGGATAGATCCTCATACCCATCTCGTGGGCGCGGCGCAGGACCATCTCCCGTTTGGGCAGGAAGGTCTCGCGGATGGCACGGGTCTCGGCCAGCACCAGGTCCGGGTCCATCAGCTCGACCGCCGCCCGCTGCTGGGGGCGCGAACCGCCGCCGTCGAGGAACGAGCCGGCGCTCTCGACGGCCTCGATCACCTGGCGCGGTCCGATCGTCCAGGTGACCCGCCAGCC
>CAXTNS010000281.1:7958-8535 GCA_964245465.1 uncultured Thermoanaerobaculia bacterium | reverse complement strand
CAAATTCCCCTCGGTCTCCACCAATCGCAACATCTGGCAGAAATCGGCGGGCGTGGGCGTGCGGCGGCTGCTCGACGGCGCTTCCGCCTCCATCGGGCAGTGGACCTACGCGACGGTCCTCTCCGGAGGTACCACGGCGCACGAGAAGGTGCTCACGAACACCGTCACCGATCCGCTCGGCAACAAGGTGGCCCGCACCTTCTCGGTGTGCGTGGACAACTGCACGAGCCCGGACGGCCCATATGAATACGGCCTGCCCGTGGGGCGCGACGCCGGAACGGACGGCGCGGGCCGCTTCCTCTCGACCCAGGTCCAGGACGCCGCCTCGACGCCGTTGCGCACGGTCTACACCCGCTATGAGCACGATACGCCGGGCCCGGGCACCACGATCCAGGAACGGAGCCGCCTGAACCAACGGCTGGCCTCGCTGAGGACGGTTTTCAACGACGACACGGCCGGCACCTACGCCGACGAGGACTTCTCCGATTTCGACGGTCTGGGGCATTACCGGTCGCGGCAGACAAACGGTTATTTTAATGTTAAGTAGATGAGCGAGATCTACACCACCTCCATCTAC
>CAXTNS010000281.1:0-7948 GCA_964245465.1 uncultured Thermoanaerobaculia bacterium | reverse complement strand
GCCTTCAATCCCTCGACCGGCACGTACGGGCAGCCGGGATACACGCCTTGGCCGGTGGGCTCGCCCTGGGTGCTCGACACGCACCTGTTCGCCTGGGACAGCGAGAGCGGCAAGATCCAGTACCGGATCTCCTGCTTCGAAGCGGGGACCGGGTTCCTCCTGCGCCACCGGGTCCTGAAGAACAGCGGCTCGACGGAGAATCCCGCGGACCTGCTCCAGGTCTTCCAGCGCGACGTGGCGGGCAACGTCATCACCGAGTCGCACTACGGCGGCGACACGCAGGCGCTGCCCAACGACGCCTGCGGCATGACGCTGCCGGCCACGCCCGTCTACCAGTACACGCACTCCTACGCGGGCGGTGTGCGCTCGCAGACCAGCGTGACGGCGGGCACGGTGCTCAGGCCCCTGGATCTCACGATCGACACGAGCACGGGCGCCGCCAGCGCCAGCCGGGACACGGCGGGCAAGCAGACCGCCTTCAGCTACGACACCATGGGGCGGTTGACGACGATCGATCCGGCGGACGACCTGCTGACCACCTATACCTACTGCACGGCGACCTCGTCGTCGGCCTGTCCCGCGGGTGTGAGGGCCCAGGTGGTCACGGCGCGCAAGGCGACCGTCGCGGGTGCCGAGACGACGTCGGTCCGGCAGCGCTTCGACGACTGGGGGCGGTTGATCAGCGAGGAGGAGCGCATGCCCCCCTCCGGCACTTACGCCACCCGCACGACCCTTTATAACGCCATGAGCTGGAAGACCTACGTCTCCGAGCGAGGCGTGGGCTCCGGGACGTCGTTCATGAATTACGACGCCTTCGGCCGACCGCGCACGGTCCGGCCGCCGGACGGCGGCTCGCACGACCTGACCCTGGCCTACCAGGGCGTGCGGCAGAGGACGCGGACCGTCAAGGTCGCCACCAGCACGGCTTCGGAGACGAACGCCGGGACGATCGAGGTCTACGACCGCTACGGACGCCTGTACGAGGTGACCGAGCCCAACAACGTCAAGACGCGCTATGACTACGACGTGGGCAACCGCCTGGTCAAGGTCTGCCAGGGAGCGACCGGGGCGGGCACGGCCACCTGCGGCCAGCAGCGCCTCTTCACCTATGACCTGCGGGGCTTCCTGCTCTCCGAGCAGCACCCGGAAAAGGGCGCGGCCGGCAACGGCGTGATGTCCTACTTCAACTACGACGTCCTGGGCCACGCGGGGAGGAGAGTGGACGGCCCGAACGACCTCACGTTCACCTTCGACAAGGCCGAGCGGCTGACGCAGGTGCGGGAGACCGGCGGACTGCAGCGGACGCTCAAGACGTTCACCTACGGGAGCTCGAACGTCACCGACGTGACGGGGACCGACTGGCGCAAGGGCAAGGTGATTTCGGCTTCCCGCTTCAACTACGTGGGCGCGCCCTTCAACGCCACGGCCGAGGTGCGCGACACCTACGTCTACAAGTCGACCGAGGGGCGGGTCTCGGACACCTCGAGGCAACTGATCTTCAACGGTACGGACGAGGAGAAGTTCACCACGGCCTACGCTTATGACGGTTTGGGCCTCATCTCCACCCTCGGCTATCCCGACTGCGTGTTCGGCGACTGTGCCGCGCTGGACACGCCGCGGACGGTCACCTTCAACTACAGCTATGGCCGCCTGGTCTCAGTGCCTGGGGTCACCGGCACGGCGGGCGGAGTGAGCCAGATCTCCTACTACGCGAACGGCCTCGTCAACCAGGTGCCGCATGCCAACGGCATCCTGTTCACCCAGCAGAACGACCCGAACGGGATCGTGAGGCCGGGCGGGATGACCGCCGTCAAGGGCGCCGCCACCCTGTGGTCGACGGGCACCTACGCCTATGACGGTATGGGGAGTATCAAGGCCACGGGCACGCAGACCTACGTCTACGACAGCCTCGGCCGGATCACGCAGGGAAACCTTTCCGGGAGCAGCCAGAGCTACGGCTACGACAACTACGGCAACCTCCAGAGCATCACCACGGACCTGTCGGTCCTGAACACGCCGGCCTCCTCGTCCACCAACCATCTGACGGCGGGCACCTACGACGCCGCGGGCAACCTCACGGCCTGGAGCGGCAACACCTACGAGTACGACGGGTTCAATCAACTGGCGCGCTACCACGCGGGAGCGGAGGACTGGGTCTACGTCTATGGTCCGGACGACGAGCGTTTCTGGAGCTACCGCGTCGGCGGCGGCACGGGCTCGCTGTGGACGCTGCGCGACCTTGCCGGCGCGGTCCTCCGCCAGTACAACGCTCACCTGGGCTGGGGGAACTACGAGGACTACGTCTACCGTGGCAACCTCCTGATGGCCGGCCTGCTCTCCGACGGCCAGCAGCGGCACTTCGACGTCGACCACCTGGGCAGCGTGCGGCTGGTCACCGACGCCGCGGGCAACCAGGTCTCCTTCCACACCTACTACCCCTTCGGCCGGGAGCTGACCGCCCTCCAGGAAGCGGACCGCATGAAGTTCACCGGCCACGAGCGCGACTTCGCCAACGCCGCCGGCGACGGGGACGACCTGGACTACATGCACGCCCGGCACTACAGCCTGATCACGGGGCGGTTCCTGAGCTACGACCCGGTCGGCGGCACCCCGTCGTCTCCCCAGAGCTGGAACCGGTACGCCTACGTCATGAACCGTCCCATGACCTACACGGACCCCAACGGTCTCATCGGCTTTCCCCACATCTTCCTGCCGGTGGGGATGACGCTCGAAGACTTCTCCTTCTCCGAGACCATCTACGTGGTGACCACGGCCTGGAGGGGGACGACCAGCAATCCCTTTACGGGGATGTGGGGCCTGGGATCTCTGATCTCCGGTTCCAGCTTCTTCAGCTCCCTGACCTCGCTCGGCGACCTGGCCTACCTCCGCCCGGGCGATTTCTCGTTCGGCCGCACGGGGGACGTGAGCAAGATGGGTCTGGCCGCCTTCGCCGACGGGGTCGTCCCGTTTGCCGATCCCTTCGAGAACATGGGCGTCTACAACCCTGACGAGTTGGGCCTCGAATACAGCCGTACAATCGGCGAGCTCACCCGGGACGCCGAGATCGCCATCGCGTCGGCGGGTGCGACGATGGAAACGGCTGCCGGTGCGAAGTCAGGAGGCAACTACGTCACGCGCAACGTCTTCCGGTGGGGCACTCCCAAAGGTCCGCACGGCCAATGGCATTTCCACCTGGGTCCGGGCAAGGCCATGAGATGGCACCTGCCCAGTGAATTCGGAACGTGGCGCCATCACGCCGCTGCCATCGTCACCCGCTGGCTGCGGGGAGGTTGAAACATGACGGAACGTTCCCCCGCGTTGCTCCCGGCAGGATTGGGCTGCATCAGCTTCTACGATCCGATGCAGCTCAAGTCCACCCGTGCGGACTTCGAGGAAAGCGGCGAGGACCTGAGCTTCGAGGACTGGTTCTTCCCCCGCCTCAAAGAGAGCCGGCTGGCCGAGGCTCTCTTCCTCTTCGGCGATCTGGCGCGGCAGGTCCGGTCCAGGCGAGGGGAACCTTCTTTCCTCGGCCATGCCGGCGAGCCATTGGAGGGTTTCTTCAAGCTGCCCGCCGAGGCATTGGAGGATCGGCGGGTGGAGAAGAGCCTTCAATGGTCAGGGCAGATCGGCTATCTGTGGGTCTGGTACCAGGTCTCTCTTCTGAGGCCGGAGCTGCCGGCTCTCTTGAATCGTTGGATTCCTGAGCCGGAGCTGCCGGAGGACCTCCTGGCCTCCCGGCCGGGGTTGGAGCCCCTGGCCCTGCCGGAAGGTTCCTGGCGCCAGACCGGTTCCCTGGCCGCGCGGCTGGAGCGCGGCCAGGGGCTCCTCTCGACGGCGAACGAGGGTGCCATGATCGTCATCGTGGGACGTGGAGAGGACCTTCAGTCTCTCAGAGCACCTCGTGAGTAAGGTCTCGGGTTGCTCATTCCAGCAACTCTGCTTCCGCAGGGTCGCGGAGCTCTTCGCCAGGTAGTATTGACTTAAAGCCTCGCCAGAGCCCGGAACGATCTTGCCAATCTGGGCGCCGCCACGTCAGAAACTCGCCCGAACCAGCGAATGACGAATACGAGCTGTAACGAATTACAGGCAAAGTAGCCCATGATGGATTGATAAAGCAGGCGTCGCGAGAGTATGTGGGTCTCGAGACGCTCCCTGAGGTACCCGCATGAAGCGGCTCACAGTGTGGTTCGATGGCTCTGATCCGGGGCGGACAGCTAGAAAGGGTGGACTGGTCGAGCAACTGGAGCACCGCGGGTTCGACTGCCATCTCCTCCGCAATTCCCCACCGGCGCCGGAGGGGCCCGGGCTGGTGTTCTTCGAAGGCTTCGGGCCGGGGCTCGTGGAGCGCATCCGCGTTTGCAGCCGACGGGGAGAGGAGCGGCTGCTGGCGGTCGGCACCCGCAGGGAGGCCCTCGGCCGGGGCGACGGCTGGCGGCTGCTCGCCGCCGGAGCCTCGGATGTCTTCCTCTGGCCCGAGCTGGCCGATCCCGCCGGGGTGATCGCCTCCCGGTTCGACCGCTGGGAAGAGGTGGACCGTCTGGTCTGCTCGCCGGTGGTGACGCGGAACCTGGTGGGACAGAGCCTCGCCTGGCGTTCGGTCCTGCGGCAAGTGGTGGAGGTGGCGCGCTTCAGCGGCTCCTCCGTCCTCCTCGGCGGCGAGAGCGGGACCGGCAAGGAGCTGGTGGCCCGTCTGATCCATACCCTCGATGCCCGGGAGAACAAGAAAGAGCTCGTCATCCTGGACTGCACCACGATCGTCCCCGAGCTTTCGGGGAGCGAGTTCTTCGGCCACGAGCGGGGGGCATTCACCGGCGCCGTGGCGGTCCGCGAAGGCGCCTTCGCGCTGGCCGACGGCGGCAGCCTCTTCCTCGACGAGGTGGGGGAGCTGCCCGTCCGGCTCCAGGCGGAGCTGCTGCGGGTGATCCAGGAGGGCACCTACAAGCGGGTGGGGAGCAGCGCCTGGCAGCGCACCCGGTTCCGGCTGGTCTGCGCCACGCACAGGGACCTCTCCCGGGAGGTGGAGGAGGGGAGTTTCCGCGGCGACTTCTTCTACCGGATCGCCGCCTGGACCTGCCGGCTGCCACCATTGCGGGAGCGGCGGGAGGACATTCCCCTCCTCGTCCGCCGCTTCCTGGAGGAGCGCTTCGGCCAGGACGGCGTTCCCGAGGTGGACCCGGCCGTCATGGACCTTCTGCTCTCGCGCGACTATCCCGGCAACATCCGCGACCTGCGCCAACTCGTGGGGCGTATCGCCCACCGCCACACCGGCCCGGGGCCGGTCACCATCGGCGACGTGCCCGAGGAGGAAAGGCCCCGCGGGGAGGACCAGGAGCAGGCCTACGGGGAAGACGGTTTTGAAAGCGCGGTCCGCCTCGCTCTCGCCCGCGGCATGGGCCTCAAGGAGATCGGCAACGTGGCCACGGACGCGGCCGTGCGCCTCGCCCTCGAAGAGGCGGCGGGCAACGTCCGGCGCGCCGCCGAGAGGCTCGGCGTCACCGACCGTGCCCTGCAGATGCGCCGGGCGGCGTGGCGCAAGGAGGAGTGACTACACCCGGAACGGGTTCGCCTCCCAAGGGTCCCGCGTCTCCTCCTCGGGAGGCGCCGCGGCGATCACGGTCCTCGGAACCGCCGGGACTGTTGTGGGGCGGGCCGGCTCACCCGCGGGGCGCATCAGGCGGAGAACGTTGCCGGAGGTCACCTTCCTTTCTTCCTGGGGTGGAAAGCCCAGGGCGCGCACCTTGGCCAGCTCCACGCCGGGGTGGAGCCAGGGGCCGTCCGAGCCGAAGAGGATCTTGCGCGCGCCGGCCCGCCGCGCCGCCTGCTCCAGGATGTCGAACCGGCGCACGCCGGAGGTGTCGGTGTAGACGTTGGGATACCGGACGAGGGGGTCGATCAGGGCGAGTTGGGCCCGCCAGTCGTCGGCGAAGCTTCCCAGGTGGGGGATGATGAAGTTGACCTGCGGGTACGCCGTGGCCAGGAGCTCCACCACCGAGACCTCGCCCATGACGTCGTAGAGCACGGGCAGCGAGTACGCCCGCGCCACCTCGCAGATCTCGCGGGTGATGCGGGCGTCGTGGCGGTGGACCTTGATCCCCCGGAAACCGTACTGCTTCACGGCCTCGCGCACCAGGAGCTCGACGCGTCCCCGGTCGCGGGCCGGGTGGACGAAGGCGAAGCCGTAGAAGCGATCCGGCTGGCTATGGACGATCCGGGCCACCGCCCGGTTGGCGACCCGGTAGTCGGAGTGGAAGGCGGCGAAGAGGACGGTGCGGTGGATCCCCGCCGAGTCCGCCCACCGGAGATAGCCATCCAGGGGCGCGTTCGTGTCCCAGGGGCCGGTCAGGCCGTCTCCCTTTCCCGCGTGGCAGTGGCAGTCGATGATCATGGCGTCCCCGCTACAGCGTATTCGCGATGATGAATCGCAGGACCGTCGAGGTGATGAGCACAGCGGCGTTGGACGTGGTGTTACCCCCGATATGGACGCCCACGAGCACCCGGCCTCCCATGTCGGGCGAACGCCTCACCCAAACGGGGCTGCCGCTGTGCCCGGGGCAGGTGTCGTTGAAGTAACGCAGCTTTCCGTTCTCGATCTGGGCCGTGAGGTCGAAAGCGCGGTACTGGAACGTGCCGCAAAGAGCGCTCCGGCCGGCCTGGGTCCGCGGGGTGGGGCGGCAGCGGTTCCCGGCTCCGGGATTGCTGCAGGAGAGCTTTTTACCGGCCGGCCTGTCGGAGGGGTAGCCCGAGAGGTTGACCGGGAGCTTGCCCGGGGCCATGGGAAGAGAGCCCGCGAGGATGCTCGTGCCCACGGAGTCTCCCGGGTTGCGAGCGTACCTCCGGGTCCAGAAGCCCACACGGGTCCCGATCGGAGCCGCCAGGTGGATGATGCCGTAGTCGGTCGCCGTGCCGCGGCTGAACCCGGGAGCGAGGATGAATCGGGACGCCCGGGTGGAGCCCAGAGGCTCCGAGGAGCCATTGCGGCCTGGGATGATGCGCATCCGTCCCGGCTCGCGCATCCGCTCCAGCTTGCGGTCCTTGCCGACGCGTTCTCGTAAGGCGTGTCCGACGGTGAGCACGGTGCGCGGCCCAATCAGCACGCCGGTGCGGTGCGACCGCAGCCCTCCTCCCGGATGGGTGTACTCCAGGTCGCAGACGTACCGGAAGGGAGCGTCGGTCGTGTTGGAGGTGAGGATCCGGTCATCCTGGCCGATGATCTCGAGCTCGCGGTCCCCCCAGGGAGACATTTCGAGACCGAGCCCCGGGAAGGGGGCATCCTGCCTTGTGGGAGCGTAGTAGGGATGATTCATGACGGTATCTCCTGTGTCGAGCGTTCAGTTCCTCTGGAGGTTTCCGGACGAGCCGGGCGAGGGTCTCCACCGCCCGGTCGATTTCCTCGGACGAGTGATCGGCGCGAAGAAGGAAGGTGAGGAAGGGACCCGGCCGGCACCGCCCCTGCCGCAGGACGGTCCGGGCGCCTGAGGCCCCGAGCCGCCGGTAGAGGTCCACGGGGTCGAATCTGGCAGGGATCACCAGGTTCTGCACCGGGGAGAACCCGCCGCCGGCCGTGAGGCCCTGGTCCCGCAGTGCCGTCCGGAAGCGGAGCACCCGCTCGGCGAGCCGGGCACGCAGAAGGTTTCCCCGCTCCCGGTTGACCGACAGCGCGGCTTCGGCCGCCCGGATCGCCGCCACGGACGGCGGGCTTGAATAGACCAGGGTTTCGCTCTCCCGCTCGAAGGAGCCGATCGCCTCCCTTGAGCCTGCCAGCACCGCGAGAGGCACCCCGAAGCCTTTGGCCAGCGAGGAGAGGAGGAGGAGCCGTGGCGAGGAGATCCCCCGGAAGGCCGGCAACCCGCCCCCGTCCAGGCCGTACGGCCGCTCCGGCCCCGGTTCCCGGCCTAGGAGGCCGCGGGCCTGCGAATCGTCCACCCGAAGCCAGCCCCTCCGCTCTTCG
>CAXTNS010000280.1:7657-8639 GCA_964245465.1 uncultured Thermoanaerobaculia bacterium | reverse complement strand
CTACCTGATGACGACTCATTCTGAAGAAGACAAGGACTACGACGTATTGACAATCTACGAAGTGGAGAGCGTCATCCTGACAGGGGGAGATCATCGAGCGGCAGCGGGACCGCAAGACCCGAGAGCCAAAGTACCTGGTCCGTGGAGAGATTGTGGACGGCTCCCGGTTGGCCGTGGCCGTCTGCAAGTTCGGCCCACGGACAAGCTGGTGATTTTAACGGTCTACGCGGATTGAAGAAGGGAGCAACATGACTTGCGACATCTGTGGCCAGGGCGACGCTGAAATCCGGCACATGACTCGAAGCTACGGCAAGGGGGCGGACCTCCTGGTGATCGAGAACGTCCCCGTGGTGGTGTGTCCGCACTGCGGTGAAAGCTACTTGACGGCTGAGGCCTTGCACGAAATTGAAAGAATCAAGCTTCATCGACGGAGTTTGACGAAGCTGAGGAGCGTGGCGGTAGCCAACTTCGCGTAGGGCCGGCCATCCTCCCTGGGCCGCCGGTGTCCCTGCCAGCCCATCCAGCCCCGATCCGCCGCCCTCGCCCTCCCAGCGCTAAACCTTTTTCACGAGACCGGGTTCTCCCCCGTTGATGAATCGATGACCCTCCGCGCCATGAATTTGCGCGTCTAGGGTCAGGAGATCTAAGGCGGTGCATCGGCCCTGGTGAGACATAAAGACATGCCGGTAGGTCTCCTTGATCGTCTTCCACCTTCGAGGGACTGAGAATCCCCTCTCAGCCCACGAAATGGAATTCCGCCCCGGGACACTCTCCCGTGGTAGAGTCTTGGCAACCGCACTCTCTTGACAGGTAGAGGGGATGAAGCGCGAGACCTTCCAGTTGGAGCTCGTAACGCCCTGCTTTCTGGGCGGAGCCTCCGGGGCCAATCCCTCGGCCGAGTGGCGCGCCGCATCCATCCGGGGGCAACTCCGCTGGTGGTTCCGGGCGGTGGCCGGGGGCGTGTACGCGGGCGATCTTGGGA
>CAXTNS010000280.1:1517-7647 GCA_964245465.1 uncultured Thermoanaerobaculia bacterium | reverse complement strand
ATCTTGGGAAGGTGCGCGAGGCGGAGGAACGGATCTTCGGATCGACGGCGCGCGGCTCGCTCCTGCGGGTAAGAGCTCTGGAAAGTCCAGCACCCAAGAAGAACGAGGAACAATCTTTCGGAGCAGGCCGGAGCGCGGAGGAGATCGCGGAGATGTGGGGCGATCTTTCGGCCGCGGACCGGTTGCGGCTTCGGGACGTGGCTCGATCAAAGCCCTTGCACTATCTGGGGTACGGCCCGGTGGACAAGGGGAAGGTGAAGCGCCAATACCTTCCCGCCCGTGGAAAGCTGAAATTCGATCTCCAATGGCAGCGGGAGCCCGGGACGAATCTCGAAGATCTCTTCGACCGATCGCTCTGGGCATGGATCAACCTGGGCGGAATCGGTGCGCGCAGCCGCAAGGGGTTCGGCTCTCTGCGCCTCCTGGAAACCACCAGCGGCAGCTTTCCTTCCGCTCCCTCCACACGGGAAGAACTGATCGATCAAGCGCGGCGGATGATTCCTTGGGGAGACCTGAAAGAGGACCTCGCCGAGTGGTCTCACTTTTCCAGCCGTTCAAGGATCTACATCGGAGTTGAAACCTTCGACTGGGGCATGGAGGCCATGGAACGGCTGGGCGCTTGGCTGATCGGTTTCCGCCGCAGGTATGGTTCCTCCAAGGACACCTCACGAAAGCTCGCGAACCGCGATTACGAGTGGGCGGCTCCGGAAGGAAGTCTGCAGAAACGCGGCTTTCCGGACCGCGCCGGCTTCGGCTTGCCGCTTCCCTTCAAGAAGCGGAACAGGCTCCAGGAAGAGAAGGCGAGAACGTGGTCTGGGAATCGCGGGGCGGCGACACGCGCCGGGCCTCGCCGCTTCTCCTCCATGTGGCCCGCGTGGGCGAGGATTTCGTTCCCGTGCTCATCTACCTGCCGGCCCGGTTCCTTCCCGAAGGGGGCCGGCTCTATTTCCAAGGCGATACCGGCAAGACCTCGGAGCCCACGTCGGAGCAACTCGGCGTCATCGGCCGCTTTCTCGACGATCTCGCGTCCGAGGAGAAAAAGCTGATCGAAAGGGTGGTCGCGTGACCGGCGAGACCGCCCTTCTCACCTTCGGCATCGGCCCGGTGCACTCCTTCATCGCTCAGGCGCGGCGGGTGGCGGACGTATGGGCGGGAAGCCACCTGCTGTCGCACCTGATCCGGCAGGCGATGAGGACAGCTCGGGACGAGGGCGGCGAAATGGTGTTCCCCTTCCTGGAACGTAACGCGCACATCCCGCCCGGTGTGCCCAACCGCTTCGTCTGCCGCGTTCCGGCGGACCGGGCCTCGGAAATCGCGGAGAAGATGGAGCAGAGCGTGCAGTCTGCATGGAACGAAGGGATCGTGAAGGCCGCGGTGTGGCGCGTCCTGAGAAATCACGATCTCTTTCCTTCTCCCGAGCTCTGGAGCGAGGAGCCTCAGCCAAGCCGGTTGCGGCAGACGGATGCCTTGCTGGACTTCGCCTGGTCCTGGGTGCCGGAAACCGAAGGATACGCCCGAGCCTCGCTCGAAGGGGCGCGGCAGTTCGCCGCCTCCCGCTGGTTCCGGCCTTTTGAACAAGCCGAGGCGAGGTGGGAAAAGTGCGCGATCTGTGGTGAACGGACAGCCCTTCCGAACGGTATCCGCGAAGATGTAAGAGTGGCCTGGGAAGAGGCGGCGGCAAAATCGGAAGGCACGACGCTCGCGAGGTATTTCCGTTTCGATCAGGGACGGCTCTGCCTGGTGTGCTCCGCCAAGCGCCTGTATACCTTTCTGGAAGGGCATGAAGCCCGTTTCGAAGCGCTCGACCGGTTCCAGCCTTCGGACGAGGAGCCCTACCTCGCCCTGGTCAAGATGGACGGCGACCGCATGGGGAGCATCCTGAGCCTGCCGGAGACGGCCGTCCGGGGTGGCCTGGAAGGCTTCCATAAGGCTGTCTCTCGAGCCTTGCTGGATTTCGCGGGGGGCCTGAGGGAAGACAAATCCGTTGATCTCAACGTTGAGGCTCTGGGATATGCCCCCCGAGGCGAGAGGCCCCAGCTCATCTACGCGGGTGGGGACGACGTGCTGTTCATCTGCGATCCTCGCGACGCACTGCCGCTGGTGAAGATCCTCCGCGAAAGGTATGTAAAGGCTTTCGATGAGGCGCGGGAGCTTCTGGTGAGGGAAGAGGACCGCGGGCGGTTCACGATCTCCGCGGGTATTCTCTTCGCGCATTCGAGCCATCCCGCGGGCCTGCTGCTGCGGGACTTGGAGGAGATCCTGGAGGTGGGGGCCAAGGCGCGGGGCGGACGCGACGCGGTGGCGCTGAGCCTCGCAAAACGTGGCGGCGCGCCGGAGGAGGCCGTCTTCCAGTGGAGCGACGGGAAGGCGCCCGAAGGTGGCTGGATCGCCGCGCTCGACCGGATCACGGAGCAACTCCGGCAGGGTGAGATCTCCTCAAAGCAGACGTTCACCCTCCGCCTCGAAGAGCGCACGCTTCTGGAAGTCTTCCAGGACGATCCCGAGCGCTGGCGGCTGTGGCTGGCGGACCGGTTGTCGAGGAACGAGGCGGTGACCGGACAGTCCGAGAGCCTCGCAAAAATCATCGTTCCATTCTTCCGCCACGACCGCACGGCGGCGCTGCGGATCGCCCGCTTTCTCGGAAGGGAGGCGGAGCGGTGACTTGGAAACCTTTTCAGCTCGTGCCGCACGACGTGCTGTTCTTCCGGGATGGCAAGCCCAGCACCCGTGGGGCGGACCACTATCTGCGCTCGCTCTTCCCACCCTATCCGTCTACCCTCTACGGAGCGGTGCGCACACGCCGGCTGCTGGATGGCGGCCTGGACTTGTCGAGGCTCAACAAGGAGACTTGGAGCCAACAGATCAACGGCCTCCAATCCGAGCTCGGCCCCTGGGGCGGTTTCGGCAAGCTGGAGATGCGCGGTCCCTGGCTGGTGCGCAACGGCGAGCCGCTCGTGCCCGCACCCGCGGACCTCGGCGTGGTGCTGGCGAAGGATTCGGAGGATTCGTCTGACGTTCCTCGCGTCGAGCGGACGGTGAGGTTCCGCCGGGTGAAGACGGAGGACAGGCGTTGGTCTCATCCGCTCGATCTGCTCGGTTCCCAGGAAGACGGAGACGCCGAGCCGGGCTCCGCGGCGGGAGACTGGTTCCTCACCTCGAAAGGGCTCCAGGCCTGGCGCCAGGGAGGCGTGCCGGAGCCCGCGGATTTCCTCCACTGGAAAACCTTGTGGAAAGACGAGCCGCGGACGGGCGTGGGCTTGCAGGGGGGCCAGAGGACTCACGCGGAGGGCCTCCTCTACACCTTCGGGTTCATTCGCCTGGAGCGGGGAATGGCCCTGGGCTTCGAAGCGCGGGAGACGGACCTTACCAAAGGCGGCATCGTGCGGCTGGGAGGCGAGGGGCGCACGGCGGCGCTGGAGAACGGAGCACGGTTCCCCGGCGGCGGCGCGGAGCAGGCCGCTCGTTTCTCGCTCTGCTTTCTCACGCCTGCGCTTTCCAGGACTGGCGGCTATCCGCCTGGATTCAGTCCTGACAAGGACGGGAAGGTTCGAGGAGAGCTTCGCGGACGTCCTTGCCAGCTCGTGGCGGCCGCGCTCCCCCGCTTCACCTTCGTGGGCGGCTGGGATCTCGCGAAAGGCGAGCCCAAACCCCTGCGGCGGGCGATTCCGCCCGGCTCCGTGTTCCTCTTCGAGACGCTGGACGGCGGCGCCTTCCCGCTCTCCGAGATCGATGGACAGTGCTTTTCCGATTACCCCGGCGAGCATTTGAAAGAGCAGGGCTTCGGGCTCGCGTTGGCGGGTGTTTCCGGACAGGAGGGATTTCTTGGCCAGCAAGACCTTCACTGAGATCGGTGTCCTGGGCCTCTACACCGAGACCCCGCTCCATTGCGGGGCCGAGGGCGGCACGGGCTACGTGGACCTGCCGGTCCAGCGCGAGCGCCACACGAACTATCCCGTCATCCCGGGCTCCACGATCAAAGGCGTGCTCCGGGACGAGCTCAAGGACGCGCTCGGGGACGATCTCCACGATGTCTTCGGCCGTGAGGAAAGCAAACCTGACAATATCCCCGGCAAGCCCGGAGGGGCCTCGTTCGGAGACGGTATCCTGGTGGCGTTCCCCGTCCGCTCTTCCGAGGCGCCGTTCCACTGGGTGACCTGCCCGTTCGTGCTCGAAAGGGTTTTCCGCAGCCTCGGCGTCAAATCCGAGCTCAAGAATCCGGCGAAGGGCGAAACCTGGAGCGCCGAGGCAGGGAACGACGTCCTGCTCGAAGAGCTCCGCGTGGCCCGCAAAGCGCTCCCCCATTTTTTCAGTAAAGACGGCGGTATCGATCACCTCCGCAGGCTGCTGCCCGGCGGAGAGCATTTCGAATACACCCGCAAGATCTTCGCGGAGCGCCTCCTCATCCTCACCGACGCCGATTTCAAGGAGCTGGTGGAGACCGGCACGGAAGTGCTCACCCGGATCAAGCTGAATTTCCTCGGCACCACGGCCAATCTCGACAAGGCGAAGCTGCCGGAGGAGGAGCGGAACCGCCCCGACTCGGATTACAAGGGCAATATGTTCGTGGAAGAGGTCGTTCCCCCCGAGACGTTGTTCCTGGCTCCCCTGCGGGGAGGAGATGTGAGCGGCAAGCTGAAGGAAGCCCTGAAACAGCGGAAGGTGATCCGTCTTGGCGGAGACGAGACCATCGGCCGCGGCGTGACCCACGCGACGTTCGTGGAGAGGGCTTGATCCATGGCCACTCTGGAGCAGCGCCGCGCCGAATTCGCCCTGAAGAAGGTCGAGGGTATCAAGGAAAAGAGGGCGAAATACAAAACTCAGCTCCTGAAGCTCCCGGCCCGGCTTCACAGCAACGGGCTCGGCCAGACGGTGGCCTTTTATCTTTCCGCGGGTCCGGACAAGCCGGAGGCCGACATCTGCGGCTGGCTGGAAACCTGGTTGAACGGCGGCGGGAACATCTACGCGGGAGGCCGGCTGATCGATAACGTGATCGGCAAGGGAATTCCGGACGCGGAATCCAAGTACCGGCAAGCCTCCATGGAGGCGCGGGCACTCGCCGTGTGGCTCAAGCGGTTTGCGGAAGCGTTCATTGCGGAAGCCCCGGAGGAAGAATGATCGGAATTCCTCTGCCGGCGCGGATCGCGGAGCTGCTCTCGCCGGAGCTGCCGGGAAACCTCGCCCTGTTCTTCAACCGGGGGATGAGCCGCGACGAAGACACCAAGGGATGGAAAGAGAAGTTCCTGCAAACCTTCGCCGCGGCATTCAAAGGCCGCGCCCCATCCGAATACCAATCCTTCCTGGCCCGGCGTTCCGCGATCCTGAAGCACCTGGAGGCGAAAACCTTCGACCGCGCCACGCAGACCCGTCTCATCATCGGCCTCGGCCTGCCCAGCCCAATCGAGACCGGCTTCCTCTTCGACCGCCTCACCGGCTGTCCTTATCTCCCGGGATCGAGCGTCAAGGGTCTCCTGCGCGCCACCGCCCGGCTTGTCCAGGACGGAGAGATCGAGGGAGACAAGGATTTCTGGACCGCCAGCCTCGAAAGGATCTTCGGCCCCGAGATCGAGCCCGGAAAGACCGCGAAGAAGGGCAAAGCGATCTTCTACGACGCCTTCCCCATCACCTGGCCGATGCTGGAGGTGGACGTCCTCACGCCCCACTACAGGACGTACTATGAGGACAAGAAGCAGATGGAGTTTCCGGCCGACTGGGACAATCCCAATCCCGTGGCCTTCCTGACGGTGAAGCCGGGGACGGAATTCCGGTGCGCCTTTCAAGCGCCGCCCGAAGACCTCGCGAAGCTCGAAGATCTCCTGGACCTGGGCCTGGACTGGCTGGGCATCGGAGCGAAGAAGACGGCGGGGTATGGGGTGTTTGGAGAAGGGGGAGGTATTCCAGGAGCAGTTCCTCCATCGGCGCCTGCCGATCAGAAAAAGCGGGAGCATGACCGTGACACACCAAAGCTGGTGTCGGCACCATCCTCAAAGGAGAAAGTCTGGGCGAACGTTGATCTGCAGTTCCGGGGCCAGCTCATCGCATATTGGGGGAAGAATCAGTCCGCCAAGGGAAACACAGACCTCTTGAGCCAGCAGACCCTGCAACAGATCAAGAAGAGCAAAGCCGCCGTACG
>CAXTNS010000280.1:0-1507 GCA_964245465.1 uncultured Thermoanaerobaculia bacterium | reverse complement strand
GCGGATGTCGCCGTGACACCAGGCCTGAATGGCTTTCGGATCGTGCGGATCGTCAAGATCCACGGACCCAAGTCCTGATCTCCTTCCATGTCCCACGAAAAGCTGCCTCGGGTTTTTCTCAGCTACTCCTCGCGAGACCGCAGCGAGGTGGAGGTCTTCGATCTTGAGATGCGCCGCCGTGGCGTCCCGCTCTGGCGCGACCGGGACAACCTGACGAAAGGACGAGTCACGGAATCCGTCATCAAGAAAGCCGCCAGGGAAGCGGCAGGCTTCACTTTCTACCTGACGCGGAATGCCGCGCACAGCGAGTGGGTCCGTGAACGGGAACGGGCGTACGCTCTGGAGAACGCCAAACGCGACGAAAGCTTTGGCATCCTGCCGGTCTTCCGGGGCGACAAGGACAAGGTGACCCAGATGATGATCGATCTGGGCCAATCCAAGAGTCGCGCTCGCAGGGCTTCTCCTTACGATCTGCGCCGCTTCAATGGCTATCTCATCGATCCGAAAGCAGTCCGGCGAGGCCAATTGGATCAGGCTCTGCGGGAGGCCTCTGAAGCTGTGCTCTGTTCGCTCCTGGCAACGCTTGCGGAGAGACAGAGACGAAGCCCCGGAGCCCGCCTCCGCATCGGCGCAGCGACGAGATCAGGTCCAGCCCTTTCTCCCCATGAGCTCGACCTGCTGATAGATTGGACCTACGACTACCCCGCACACAAGTCTTTCCCCACAGCGGGGACGGCGGAGGCCACTCTCAATCCCGCGTTGGAGTCTTTATGGAACGCGATTCGATCTGCTTGGGGCCAGCCTTCCTTGCAGATCATTCCGCATTGTCATCTGACAATGGCCCTCGCTCTCGGCTTCCGGTTCCGGCGCAACAGCGGCTATGACCTCGAAGTGGTCGATCCCCATAGTGGGGACCTGTGGAGCGGCCCGGCCCGACCTCTCGATCCCGATCCCACTCTCTGGGATAACCATAAGACCAGGGCTCTGGGATCTGGTAAGGGATTGGTCGTAGTGGTCGGCATCAGCAGGGCCTTTGACGAGGATGTGGGACATTACCTTCAGTCCGCCAGTCTGGACATTGGCAAGATGCTCGTCTTCGAGCCAAAGCAGGGACCTTCTCTGACCTCTATGGTAGGGGTCGCTCCCTTGACCCCTCATCGAATGGTCATGGCAGTGGTCGAGAGGATCAGCAACGAGCAGAGTGCCGGACTCCGGGGTCCTGTTCACCTCTTCACTCGAGTGCCGGCACCGTTTGCGATCTTACTCGGCCAGCAGCTCTCCAACGTGGGCCTGGTACAAGCCTACGAATGGTCGGACAGCCAGCTCTCCTACACACCGAGCTTTCGATTCAGCAGCTCTTGACCGCAGATCCTCCTGCCGCCCCTCCAGGGGTTGGGGTTGTAGTGGGCCCGGGTTCCCGGGACTGACGTCCCGGGCTAGTGGCCCTTCACAGCGGAAACGACCGGGTTTCTGTAGGGGCGGTCCGCAGGATGCCGTAGGCACCCTG
>CAXTNS010000279.1:1200-8645 GCA_964245465.1 uncultured Thermoanaerobaculia bacterium | reverse complement strand
ACGGAGAACTCAGCATCCTTGAAGGGCAAGCCGCCCTGTTCGTAGTCGCCGACCACGACTTCTTCATTGAAGCGCGGCTTTTCGGGCCGAGAGCGATCGAATCCCTTCGCCTCGAAGCCCAGTTCCGCGAAGCCGTGCAGGAATTCGCCTCGTCCGCAGCCCAGGTCGAGCAGTGGGGCTCCGCGGTAGCCACGCAGGTACTCTTCGGTCAGGTGCGCCGTGAGCTTGCTGGGGTAATCGGTGTACGGCCGCTCACGCTCACTGTAACGGACGTCGAGGTAACGGAGGGCAGCGTCGAGGCGAGCGTTCACGAGTCCTCTTGCGCGCCCGAGAAGGCTCGGAGCGCCGCGCGGTTGATCTGATCGGTGATGCTCAGCGCGTCGACGAACGAGTCCGGCGAAGCTGTCATCTCCGCGTAAAGACCTCGTAAGTCCAGGGCTTCGTAGCCGCCCGGCACGCCCTGGCCCGCCACCCCGGGCACGTGAAGACCCGCAACCAGCTCCTGGAGGAGGGCTACCCCAACGATGCCTACGCGAGCGACCGCACGATCGACAGCCACGTCAAGCGGCTTCGGAAGAAGCTCGCCGAGGCGGACCCGGCCTTCGACGCCATCGAGACCGTCTACGGCCTGGGCTATCGTTTCCGGCCGGACTGAGCCCCGTGCGCCTGCGCCTCCCATCCCGGATCTCGATCCGGCTCCTGCTCTTCAACGTCCTGCTCGTCCTGGTGCCGGTCGCGGGCTTCCTCTACCTGGGCGTCTTCGAGGACCAGCTCCTGGCCGACCAGGAGCGCGCCATGGTCCAGCAGGGACGGCTCCTCGCGGCGGCCCTGGGCGGCCAGGGCGAGACGAGCGGGGCTGACGCCGAGGCCCTGCTGCACCGGCTTGAACTGCGGACCGAGTCTCGCCTCCGCGTCTTCGGCAAGAACGGCGCTCTCCTCACCGACTCCAGCCGCCTCGGCCCGAAGCGGCCTCGGCAAACGTCAGAAGCCTACTCCGCGCAATCCCCAGCCGGAGGAGCCCGGGACAACCTCCTGTACCGGGCTGCCGCCGGGCTCTACCGGTTCTACCGGAGCCTCCGCGAGAACCCTGGCCCAGCCTCGTCCCGGAGCCCCGTCCGCTCCGAGCCCTATCCCTCCGCCACAATCCGCGAAGCCCTCGCCGGCCGCTACGGTGCTACCGTCCGGCCCACCGGCGGCGAGACCTGGCGGCCGTCGCTCACCCTCTACAGCGCCATCCCCGTCCGTAGCGGCGGCCGGGTCGTGGGCGCGGTCCTGGTCTCTCAATCGACTGTCCGCATCCTGAGGGAGTTGGACGAAGTACGCTTCGACGTCTTCAAAGTCTTCCTCGTCTCGGTCGGAATCGCGGCAGTCCTTTCCCTCCTGCTCGCGGGCACCATCACCCACCCCGTCCGCCGGCTGAGAGACGAGGCCAACGTCCTGCTCGACCGCCGGGGCCGGCTACGCCGGAGGTTCGGGGGCTCGCGGCGGGCCGATGAGATCGGCGACCTCTCCCGCGCCCTGGAGGGTCTGACGGCGCGAATCGAACAGCACCAGCACGCCCTCGAAGCCTTCGCCTCCGACGTCTCCCACGAGCTCAAGAACCCCCTCGCCGCCATCCGCTCCGCCACTGAATTGCTCGCCGAGATCGAGGACCCCAAGGACCGCGAGCGCTTCGTCGCCCTGGTCCTCCAGGAGGTGGCCCGCATGGAGCGCCTCCTTTCCGGGATGCGGGAGATCGGCGAGATCGACGCCCATCTGGAGACCGAGGCCGCCACGCCGGTCGATCTCACAGCCCTTCTCGCTGAATACGCTGGGACTGGGATTTCTCTGCGCTCGCCTGCGCATCCCGTCATCGTGAACGCCTCGCCCGAGCGTCTCTCCCAGGTGTTCGTGAACCTGCTCGACAACGCCCGCAGCTTCTCCCCGCCCGGCGGCACCGTCGCCGTGGTCCTTAACGCCTGGGACGGCATTGCCACGGTTCAAGTTGAAGATGAAGGTCCCGGCATCCCTGAGACCCACCTGGGGAAGATCTTCGACCGATTTTTCACCTACCGCCCCGGCGAGCCCCGCGCCCGCGACGGCCACACGGGGCTGGGCCTGGCCATCGCCAAGGCGATCGTGGAGGGCTATGGGGGTACGATCACGGCGGGGAACCGGCCGGAGGGCGGGGCGCGGTTTGAGGTGCGGTTATCGAAAGCTTTATAACGTAACTGGAATAGCCACGAAGGGACAGCATCCATCAGGTTTGCACTGCGTATAACCCTCCAGAGGAGCCACTTCTCCCATCTCCGTCCTGCCCGGACCCGCAACCTCGATCGTAACGTACTTCCTTCCTCTGGGACCAAACACCAACGGTTGGTTCTCATCATAGGTTCCTGGCTTGATGCATCCTTCCTCCCATAAACTAGGGAAACGCTCCTGGACAGAAGGAGGAGGGCCGTCGGCATCTATGCCAACCAAGGCATGCTTGATGGGATCTATTCCATTGGGTAGGGGCACCGATCGAAAAATCACCATCCGGACTTTCGATGCATCCTGCAATGCACAGAAAAGCGCAGCTTTCGAGTCGCAATCCCCCTCGTTCTGCAGCATCACAGACGTTGGGACTCGAAAGCCGCCAATCCATTTGCCAAAGTCCTCGTCAACTTCCGGAACCCCGCTTTCCAGAGCCGGCATAGACAACAAAAATGCCATAGAGGCCTCGGTATTCAAGCCGATTGTCTCTCGGAAGGACCGGGTGCAGTCTGCCAACGCCGGACTTGCCTGACTCACGAAGGGAGAATAGTTCAGCGACCAGGTTGCAGCCTCCCTTTCGCCCTCCGCATGCAGGCCAATCTCTTCCAGATAATCGAACCTCATCTTTCGTTGCCAATAGAACCGAAAGCCCTCTTTGTCCTTCCAGCAGACGTAGTCGCTTGACAATTGAGGGAGCGGCTGTGGGCAAATCTCTACTCCCAGTTCTCTCCTCAGTTTCTCGGTCGTCTCCAGCCTCATTTGACACCCAATCGCATGATCCATACCCCGGAAGTCCTTGAACCAGTAACGAAAAAGGATCGATCCACCCTCGACGGACAAATCGTAATGATTGGGGGGATACAGTTGCCGTGGCCTCCTCTCCCTGATCGGCGGCCTGCCATCCTCAGCCTCTTGTGGTGCTGGCATGCCGGTTGAAATGGTTGAAAAGAGCAGGAGGGCCATTACTGAAATCATGAAGATACTAACAGGGACCCACACACTGCTTGAGGCTTTTGTGATCAACCTGGCCATGCTGTCCGTCCCAAGGGGACCAAGGATTGCGCGAAGTCCTCTACCCCTTCGTTAAGGATGAGAGTAATGGCCAGAATCACGAGAGCCGAGAAAATTGCCACAGCAACATTGTCACGTTTGATCTCCTCATCCTCTTTGAGCTTCCCAGTCAGCCGCTTGAAGGACCATTCTGCAATCCTTACGGAAATTAACGCCAGGCTGGTAATTAGAAGAACAAAGAGACAGCAGAGACCCAGCAGCCAGAGTGCATCCTTAAAGGGATATCTATAGATGAACAAGTTACGCACTACTTGAGTCACCGCATTGACGGCGTGACGGACGAGAAGGGCCTGGCAAACGAACAAGCTCCCCAAATGTATAGCCAGAGAACGATGCCCTTGCTTCAACAAATCCTCTTCGTCTATATCTCTGGTCCATCGACTTTTCAGCCACATGAAGTTTCCGAAGAGTACGGGAAGAACACAGAGAACTACACCTAACACATAGGCAACCAGACCGCCGACGATATTCCAGATGCCACTCCCATCCATAGACACCCCTCTCAAGCCACCTGGCCTTGTATCTCCGGTGACACTTGGCGACGAGAATTGTTTAGCTAGATTTTAACCTATGAGCCCGAACTTTGCACCGGCTCGATCATCACGTACTCGAAGTTCCCCGAGATCGCCTCACCGCCGGGCGGGATCTTGCCCGGCCCCGCCACCTCGCAGAGCACGAAATAGCGGTTGCCGAGCCGCACGTAGGCCTCGTCCGCCCGGGGCTTGCCTTCCACCCCCACCAAGGCGTGCTCGGGCACCAGGATCAGGATCGATCGCTTCGGGAAGTGGCGCCACAGTGCGCAGAACGCCGCGGCCTTGGAATCGCAGTCTCCGGCGCCCTGCACCATCACCGCGCTGGGCACCCGGAAACCCAGGGTGTGACGGCCTTGCGGGTCCGGGTCCGGCGGCAGCTCGTACTTCAGCTCCTGAAAGAAGGCCAGGAAGAGCCCCAGCCGCCGTCGCTCATCATCGCCGTCCCCCACCCGCCGCAGGGCCTGGAAGCAGTCTTCGAGCGAGCGTGTCCCCCAGAGGACGGCCTCCTCGTAGTCGATCGAGATCTCATCCCCTTTCAGGAGAAGACCCCGGCCCTCGAAATACCGCTGGGTGATCCTCTTGGCCTCCTGGGGGAAGTCCTTGTCCAGCCAGTCGTGGAACTCGTGAATCCGCGCCTCGACGGTCGGATCCACTCCTTCAGGAGCATCCCAGTGCCAGCGATAGCCGCCCTGTCCGAAGACCTCGATTGATAAATAAGGGAGCACGCCCCGGCCCTCCCCCTCCTCCTCCATCCGCGCTGCCAGAAGATGGTTGATCTCCTGGTTCGCCTGGCCCTCGAAATAGCCGAACGTGGCCACGTCGCGCAGGTAGTCCTCCCGGTTTACGGTACAGGAGACCTGTTGCGTCCGGCCGCTGTAGTCGATGAACCCGTAGGAGAGCCGGAAACGGCCTCCCGCCTCATCCCTCTGGAACTGATTCAGGGAATCGACTTCCTGATAAGGCTCCGCGGACGAGCCGTCGTCGCCTTCCTGCGGAGCCAGGAACCAGGACAACCCGATCAGCCCGAGGACGGCCATCACCAGGGCGCCGAAGCAACCCAGAAGGGTACAGCCGAGCTTCTTCACGGCACGCGGATGACGCCCGTCTGGCCGTAGGGGATGAGCGAGCGCGAGAGGTCCTCGATCCCTTCGTTCAGGATCACCGTGATGGCCAGCAGGACGAAGCCGTAGAAGATGGCCACCGCCACGTTGTCCCGAAAGATCTCCTCATGCTCCGGCAGGTCCCCCGTCATGCGGGTGAAGAGCCAGCTCGCCAGCCAGACCGACCCGAGCGAGACGGCGCTGATGACGAAGAAGAAGATCGCGCACTGCCCCGTCACCATCACGATGGTGTAGGCCGAAGCCCGTTGCAGGAACAGGTCGCGCAGCACGGCCATGACGGGAAACACGGAGTGGCGCATCAGGAGCGCTTGGCTGAGGATCGTGGCGCCGAGGGCGATGGCGACCGAGCGGTTGCCCGCCAGCAGCAGCCGGTCCTGCGCCTCCCGCCCGCGCAGCATCGCGTTCAGCCGGAAGGTTACGAAGACCATCAACGAGCTGACGATGACCGCCACACCGCAGGCGAGGACGCCCGCCAGGATGCTGGGAAGATCGAAGGTCGACATAGTGGGTGAAGATTGTAGAGCGAGACTCTACCATAGCGGCGTCAGGATGGCGGACCGGCCGTTTCCCTATAGAATGAGGACGCTATGGGCGCGCTGCCGGAACCAATCCGTGACGTTGTGCTGGAACTGGAGAAGGGCCTTAGGGAGCTGTACGGAGAGCGGTATTGTGGTCTCCTCCTCTATGGGTCATACGCTCGGGGCACCGCCTGGGAGGGCAGTGATGTGGACTTGCTGCTCCTCTTGAGAGGACCCGTAAACCCGGTTCAGGAGATCCTTCGTCTTGAGCCCGTGAAATGGCCTCTCTCCCTGGATGCCAACTTGGTCCTTTCCGTCATGCCGGTCGATGCCGACGCTTTCGAACGGGGTGAAAGCATGTTCCTGCGCGTGGTTCGCAAAGAGGCAGTACCGGCTGCGGCATGAGCGATCCCCAACGCCTCCTGGAGAAGGCTGCACGGTCCCTGGATGTCGCCAAGGATCTCCTGCGGGAAGGGCACTGGGACTTCGCGACCTCAAGAACCTACTACGCGTATTTCTACACAGCGCAAGCCTTGCTGATCTCAAAGGGTCTGGAGTTCTCCAGCCATAGCCAAGTGATCGCACAGTATGGGTTCCATTTCTCGAGAACCAAGATCCTGGCTCCTGAGTACCATCGCCTGCTCGTAAAAGCCTTCGATTTCCGAAATCTCGCTGACTACCAGATAGAGGTCGCCATCGGTTCCGAGGCGGTCGCGGAATTGATCCAGGGAGGACGCGAGTTCCTCAACGCCGCCTCCCGCTATCTTGAGGAACTTCCGGGAGAGGCGGGCGGCGAGAGTGGCGACGACTGACACCCCTTCCACCTGGAGCCCCCTGCGCCACACGATCTTCCGCTGGCTGTGGATCGCCAGCGTGACCTCCAACATCGGCACGTGGTTCCAGAACGTCGGCGCTTCGTGGATGATGACGCTGCTCACCCCGTCGCCGACCCTGGTGGCCCTCGTCCAGGCGGCCACCAGCCTGCCCATGTTCCTGCTGTCCCTGCCGGCCGGGGCCGTGGCCGACGTGCTCGACCGTCGGCGCCTGCTCCTCGTCACCCAGACCTGGATGACGCTCTCGGCCTTCGGCCTCTGGGCCTTCACGGCGGCGAATGCCACGACGCCGAGCATCCTCCTCACCTTTACCTTCCTCCTGGGGCTCGGCGCGGCGCTCAACGGTCCCGCCTGGCAGGCGAGCATTCCCGAGATGGTACCCCGTGAGGAGCTACCCGCCGCCGTCACCCTGGGAAGCATCGGCTTCAACATCGCCCGGGCCGCCGGACCGGCCCTGGCCGGCGTCGTGGTGGCGACCGCGGGACCGGCCGTCACCTTCCTCGTGAACGCCGTCTCCTTCCTGGGCGTGCTGGTCGTGCTCTTCTTCTGGCGCCGGCCCGTGGAAGAGGCGGTGCTGCCGGCCGAGCGCATCCTGGGCGCCATGACGACGGGGCTGCGCTACGTGCGCCACGCGCCGGAGGTGCTGTCGCCCATCGTCCGGGGCACCACGTTCGTCCTCTGCGGCGCCTCGCTCTGGGCTCTCCTGCCTCTCGTGGCCCGCAACGAGCTCAAGACGGGCGCTCAGGGCTATGGCCTTCTCCTGGGCTCCCTGGGCGTCGGGGCGGTCACGGGGGCCATGGTCCTCCCTCGCCTCAAGCGGAGCAACTCGACGGGTGGAGTGGTGACGGTGGCCACGCTCGTCTTCGCCACCACCACGACGGCCCTGGCCTACGTGCGGGAGTTCTGGCTCCTGATGATCGCCATGCTCCTGGCCGGAGGCGCCTGGCTCTCGCTGCTTTCCAGCCTCAACGTGGCCGTGCAGACCGTGGTCCCCTCCTGGGTCCGGGGACGGGCGCTTTCCGTCTACATGCTGGTCTTCTTCGGCGGTCTGGCCGGCGGCAGCGCCCTCTGGGGAGCCGTGGCCGAGCACCTGGGTCTCTCGCGGACGCTCCTCATCGCCGCGGGAGGCATGAT
>CAXTNS010000279.1:0-1190 GCA_964245465.1 uncultured Thermoanaerobaculia bacterium | reverse complement strand
GCTCAACCTGGCGCCCTCCCGTCAGTGGCCGGCCCCCATCGTGGCCCACGACTGGGAGCCCGACCGCGGCCCCGTGCTGGTGACCGTCCAATACCGGATCGATCCCGCCCGCGTCGAAGAGTTCGTGAAGGCCATGCAGCACGTCCGCCGCATCCGCAAGCGCGACGGAGCCCTCCAATGGGGCCTGTTCGTCGATTCCGCGGACCCCGCCCTCTACACCGAGGTCTTCCTCGGCAAGTCCTGGATCGAGCACCTCCGCCAGCACGAGCGCGTCACCGTGGCCGACCGGGACATCGAGGCCGAGGCACGGGCGTTCCACGTCGGCCCGGACCGGCCGGTGGTGACCCACCTGATTGGCGAGCCGGTGCGGCGGGGGTGGTGACGATACAAGCTCAATCCCTACATTTCGTCTCCGGGATCAGGAGGGTATCTCTTCTTCAGCGCCGACGACGGCGAGACCGGCGTGGAGCCGTGGTCTCTGCTTATATCATCCCCAAAGCGGCCGCCTCTTCCCGCTCCGTCCCCAGTGTCCGGTCGAGGTTGAACGCGGCGCTGATGATCCAAAGGTGCGTGAACGCCTGCGGGAAGTTGCCCAGGGCCTCGCCCCGCAGGCCCGTCTGCTCCGCGTAGAGGCCCAGGTGGTTGGCGTAGCCGAGCATCCTTTCGAAGAGGAGACGGGCCTCGTCCAGCATGCGGGAATCCGCGCGGCCGGCCCGGGTCATGGCTTCCACGAGCCAGAAGGTGCACATGTTGAAGGTGCCCTCGTCGCCGGGGATGCCGTCGATCCCCCGCGCCGTGTTGTAGCGGTAGACGAGGCCGTCGGAGAGGAGGCCGCCCTGGTCCGGCGGCTTGCGGATGGCTTCCAGGGTCTTCAGCATGCGGGGATCGTTGGGCGACACGAAGAAGACCAGGGGCATGATCAGGTTGGAGGCGTCGAGCCACTCGCCGTCGAGGGTCTGGACGAACGCCTGGCGCTCGGAATTCCACCCCCGCTTCCTGATGGCCTCGTAGATCTCGTCCCGCGTGGCGAGCCAGCGCTGCCAGTCGGTCGGGAAGGAGCGTTTGTCGGCGAGGCGCAGCCCGCGGTCCATGGCCACCCAGCACATCAGCTTTGAGAAGACGAACTCGTGCCGGCCGCCGCGGACCTCCCAGATCCCCTCGTCCTCTCGTCGCCAGTTCTTGTTGTAGGC
>CAXTNS010000278.1:0-8692 GCA_964245465.1 uncultured Thermoanaerobaculia bacterium | reverse complement strand
GTCGTGACCGGGATCGAAGTTGGGCTCCACCACCCCGTCCGGCAGCCAGCCGAAGCTCGGAATCAGATCCCCCTTGAAGATGCTCCGGGCCAACCGTCCCGCGCACTGTGCCGCGGCGGCGATCGCCACCACCACCCCGCCCTCAACGATCTTGCGAGTCAGGGCCTCCTCCGCCGGCGTCTCCTTGAGGGCGTCCAGCAGATGATCCGTCACCCCGCCGCCGATGTAGACCGCCGCCACATCCCGGATCCGCTCCGAGTTCCGCCCCCGGCGGCCGTCCCGAGCCCGGTAGATGGGGATCGTCTCCACCTCCCGCTCGAACGCCTCCTTCATGTACTCCGCGAAATGGCGGGGATAGTCGTCTGATCCCGAAGCCGCCGGAATGAACCCGATCGGCCCCGGAGGCGTCCGCTCCATCCAGATCCGGTCCGCGTCCTCCGTCTCCCCGAAGCTGAACTCGCCTCCGCCGATGAGGGCGAGCCAGCCGGTGCCGGGGATGCGCGAGATGCCGTCCGCCATATCGGTCGTTCGTCTCCTTGCCTCTTATAGGGGCGGCCCCACGTGGCCGTCCTGCTTACTTCGCCGTTTCAGGGCGGCCAAGCGGGGCCGCCCCTACAGGTCCGCGTTTTACCGCCCCAACGCCCGGGCCATCGTTTCGCCCAGCTTGGCCGGGTTCTCCACCACGTGAAGCCCCGCCGCCTTCATCGCCTCCATCTTCTCCCCCGCCGTGCCCTTGCCACCCGCCACGATGGCGCCCGCGTGGCCCATACGGCGTCCCGGCGGGGCCGTGCGGCCGGCGATGAAGCCCACGACCGGCTTCTTGCAGTGGGCCTTCACCCACTCGGCCGCGGCCTCTTCGGCGTTGCCGCCGATCTCGCCGATCATGATGACCCCTTCCGTGCCCGGGTCAGCCGTGAACTGCTCCAGCACGTCGATGAAGTTCGTGCCGTTGATCGGGTCGCCCCCGATGCCCACGCACGTCGACTGCCCGAGATCGAGGTTCGAAAGCTGCCAGACTGCCTCGTAGGTCAGCGTGCCCGAGCGCGAGACCACTCCGATCGAGCCCTTTTTATGAATGTGCCCCGGCATGATGCCGATCTTCGCCATACCCGGCGAGATGACACCCGGGCAGTTGGGACCGATCAGGCGCACCGGATGGTCCCGGAGGAAATCCTTCACCTTCAGCATGTCGTTGACCGGAATGCCTTCCGTGATGCAGACCACCAGCTCGATCTCGGCGCCGGCGGCCTCCATGATGGCGTCGGCCGCGAACGGCGGCGGCACGAAGATCATCGACGTGTTGGCGCCCGTGGCCTCGCGGGCCTCGGCCACCGAGTCGAACACCGGAATGCCCTCGACCGTCTCGCCGCCCTTGCCGGGAGTGACGCCGGCCACCACCTTGGTTCCGTACTCGCGGCAGCCCAAGGCGTGGAACGTCCCCTCCTTGCCGGTGATGCCCTGCACGAGCAGGCGCGTGTCGTTGTCCACCCAGATCGCCATGATCAAGCTCCTCCCTTGCCTGCGGCGGCCACCACCTTCTCGGCGGCGTCGGCCATGTCGCTGGCCACGATGAACTGGAACGACGCCTCCCGCAGAATGCGCCGCCCCTCGTCGACATTCGTCCCCTCCAAACGCACCACCACCGGCACCTTGACGTCCCCCAGCTCCTCGATGGCCCCCACCACGCCGCGAGCGATGCGGTCCGTGCGAGCGATGCCGCCGAAGATGTTGATGAGGACCGCCTTCACGTTAGGGTCCGACACCAGGATGCGGAACGCGTTCTTGACCGCTTCCTGGGAAGCGCCGCCGCCCACGTCCAGGAAGTTGGCCGGGTCGCCGCCGTAGAGCTTGATGATGTCCATGGTCGCCATGGCGAGCCCGGCGCCGTTGACCATGCAGGCGATATTGCCGTCGAGCTTGATGTAGTTGAGGTTGAACTTGCTGGCCTCGACCTCCAGCGGGTCCTCCTCCGCCAGGTCGCGCATCTCCGCGATGTCCTTGTGGCGGAACATGGCGTTGTCGTCGAAGTTCATCTTGGCGTCGAGCGCCATCACGTCGCCGCCGCCCGTGATCATCAGCGGGTTGATCTCGGCGAGCGAGGAATCCGTGTCCATGTAGGCGTTGACGAGCCCCGTCACCAGCTTCGCGGCCTTCCCCGCCGTCTGCCCCTTGAGGCCCAGCCCACGCGCCACGGCCCGGGCCTGGAACGGCTGGACGCCGAGCTGGGGATCGACCGCCACGCGGGAGATCGCCTTCGGGTCCTTCTCCGCGACCTCCTCGATGTCCATGCCGCCCTGGGAGGACGCCATGATGACCGGCTTGCCCTGGGCGCGGTCGAGGGTGATCGAGAGATACAGCTCCTGGGCGATGTCGGCCGTCTCCTCGATCAGCACCTTGCGCACGAGCTGTCCCTCGGGACCGGTCTGATAGGTGACGAGCTGCATCCCGAGGATCTGCTTCGCGTACTCTCGGGCCTCCGCGGACGACTTGGCGAGCTTGACGCCGCCCCCCTTCCCGCGCCCGCCTGCATGGATCTGGGCCTTGACCACGCACCGTCCGCCGAATTCCTCGCAGATCCGCGCGGCCTCCTCCGGATCGTCCGTCACCTTGCCCCGCGGGGTGGCCACCCCATACCGGCGCAGGATCTCTTTCGCCTGATACTCATGGATCTTCAAGACGTTCTCCTCCGAGAAAGTTCCCTGGGAACCTGGATTCGAGACTTGGGATTGCCCCCCAGGGGGGCCGGAGGCACCGGGCAGGCCGGGCCGGGGGGGAGTGTATCAGAGGGCGGTGGGAGACTAGACTATGAAGCAGGCTGTTGAACCGTCCCTGAAGGAAAGCACCTAATGAGCCGCATCACCCTGGAGATTCCCGATGAGACCCTCCTGGCCTTGAAGATCTCGGCAGGCCAGGCCGAGGAGGCTCTCCTCATGGCGGCAGCCGTGAAGCTCTTCGAGCTTGGCCGTGTTTCCTCCGGGGCCGCCGCTCACCTCGCCGGCATCCCCAGGATCGTCTTCCTCTCGCGGCTGGCGGACTATGGTGTGGACACCTTCCGCCTGTCAGCCGAGGATCTCCAGAGGGAAACACGCCTTGCCTGAGGTCTTCAGCGACACCTCACCGCTCCAGTACCTCCACCAACTCGACCTGCTCCACATCCTCCCGGCCCTCGCCGGCCGAATCGCCGTCCCTCCCTCGGTTGAAAAAGAGCTGCTCGTGGGCAGGAATCTCGGGATCAACCTCCCGGACCTGGTCACCCTTGAGTGGCTGGAGATCCGCCGCCCCACCAGCAGGCCGGCCTTACCTCTCGTCAACGACTTGGGTCCTGGTGAGACGGAAACCCTCAAGATCAGCTTCACGGGGACTCTTGGGTTGCTCCTCGACGCCAAGAAGAGGGGACTCATCCCCGCGCTTCGCCCCCAGCTCGATCGACTCCAGGCTCTACGCTTTCGCCTGGCTTCTCACACCTGGAGGACCATCCTGCAACTCGCTGGCGAGGAAGCGGACTTCTAGGGAACCGACTGGGCCATGATGGCCGCTCTTCACAGCCCCGCCTTCTTCAGCCGCTCAAGGAAGCTCGGCTTCTTCGCATGCTCCCCACGAAGCTGGAGGATACGCGCCTCCACTTCCTCCACCCGCCCCTTATGAACCCCCAGGTCCCTCAGGTCGCACAGGAGCTTCACGGCTGCGTCGTACCTGACAGGCTGCTTGGTGGCGATGAGCGCGTCCACCTCGCGCCAGACCGCGGCCTCACGTTTGCCCAAAGCCGTGAGGTACCGCTCCCGGGCCTCAGCCTCCTCCCGCTCACGCCGGGCACGCTCGGCGGCCGTCCGCTCGGCCTCCTTCCGACGCCGTTCCTTCGCACGCTCTTCGGCTGCCTCCCGAAGCTCCCCCACCGTCCGCAGGGCTCCGCCGCCTCGATGGACCGGAGGATGAGACTCCCGGAACTGCTGCAGGAGCTCTGCATGCAGATGGGGCTCTCGGCCACTGGCAAGCCGGACGAGCCAATTGGTCTTCGCGGCCTCAGGCAAAGCCGCAATCCATTTCTTCAACTCTCGGCCGGACGGAACCGCATCCACCTCCGGGCTCTGTGCCGCTGCCGCCGTGATGAGGTCGCCGTCAATGCGCAGGAAATCGGCGAAAGCCTTCAAGGAAGCGGTCAGATTCCCCAGCCCGGCGGGGACTGGAGGCTCCGTCGCTCCATCCTTCAGATCTCCGGACTGCACGCAGAGAAGCCAGGCGAGATAGAGAACCCGGTGATCGCCCCCCGCCAGGTCAGACCGGAGCGGAATCAGGGAGGAGAGCCATCCACTTCCGTCGTCCCAATCGCCTTCCCAGTCGCCGTCCTCGTCATCGGAGACCAGCTCAAGGATGACGAAGTCCCTCTTGAGGCGGGCCGAAGCTGGATCGCCACAGCAATATTGCTTTGCCGTTTCAAGGTCGAGGACTCTTCGAGGCAGCCGCAGCATGAGCTCATGCGTGCCCCAATTCGCCAGATAGAGGAACGCATCGAAGTACTTCTCCATCCAGACTGCCGAATTCCCCTTGAAGTGTCCCCATTCGTAGTGATTCGTGAAACGGGTCGCCGTGATGGTGGCGCGGGTCGAGGCGGAGCGCAGCTCGCGCTGCTCCTCCTTCGTAAGGGGGCGATCGACGGCCTGGAACTCGTAGTACTGGTATTCGCTCATGGCTCGGTGCTGTCCCTCCAGAGGTGCCGCTTGCGGGCGTCGATCCAGAGTTGGAGTCGCTTGGGCATTTCCAGAGGCGAAAGATACTGTATACTTGGAGCCACATGTCAAGCACATTCCCTGAATGCACAACGTCCAAGCCGTTCAAGCTCTGGCGCAACGAGCTTCTCGTAGCGCGTGCACCGATCGGCCATATCCTTCCCCTCTCATGAGCGCCACCGCGGAGGACACAGCCAACCTGGAAGCCGCCCGCGCGGCCTTAGCAAAGACCTTCGGCTATGGAGGATTCCGCCCCGGGCAGGAAGAGGTGATCCGGCACCTCCTGGCCGGACGGTCCGCCGCGGCCGTCTTCCCCACGGGCGGCGGCAAGTCCCTCTGCTACCAGATCCCGGCTCTCCTGCTGCCGGGCCTCACCCTGGTGGTCTCGCCCCTGATCGCCCTGATGAAGGACCAGATCGATCAACTCACCCGGCGCGGAGTGGCCGCCGGCCGCCTCGACTCGACCCTCACGGGCGACGAGGTGCGCGCGCTCATGGATGCCCTCCGTAAGGGCGCCCTGCGCCTCCTCTACGTGGCCCCGGAACGTTTCAACAACGAACGCTTTCGTGAGGCGATCTCCCGGATCCGGGTCTCCCTCTTCGCGGTTGACGAGGCCCACTGCGTCTCCGAATGGGGACACAACTTCCGCCCCGACTACCTGAAGCTCGCCGGCTTCGGCAAGCTCTGCGGCGCCGAGCGCACCCTGGCCCTCACGGCCACCGCCACGCCCCAGGTGCTCGACGATGTCTGCCGCGGCTTCGGCATCGCTCCCGAATGCGCCGTCCGCACCGGCTTCCATCGCGAGAACCTGACGCTCAGGACCACCCCAGTCCTCGCCACCGACCGCGACGCCCTGCTGCTCGAACGGCTCTCTCAAGGTCCCGCCGGACCGGCCATCGTCTACGTCACCCTGCAGAAGACGGCCGAGGACGTGGCGGCGGCCCTGGCGCAAAAGGGGCTGCCGGCTCGCGCCTACCACGCCGGCATGGAGGACGACGAGCGCGCCCGGGTGCAGGACGGGTTCCTGACGTCGGCGGACGCCGTGGTCGTCGCCACCATCGCCTTTGGCATGGGGATCGACAAGGCGGACATCCGCAAAGTGATCCACTACAACCTGCCCAAGAGCCTGGAGAACCTGGCCCAGGAGATCGGCCGCGCCGGCCGGGACGGCCTCTCCGCCCTCTGCGAGAGCCTCATCTGCACCGGCGACCTCCTGTCCCTCCAGAACTTCGCCTACGGCGACACCCCGGACCTCGAGGCCATCCGCAGCCTCCTCGAAGAGCTCGCCATCGCCTCCCAAGGTTCCGGCGAGATGGAGCTCTCCCTCTACGACCTCGCGGCCCGGCACGACATCCGTCTGCTGGTGGTGCGGACCCTCCTCACCTACCTGGAACTCGGGGGCTACCTGGAAGCCGGCACCCCCATCTACGCCGAGTACGAGTTCCGGCCGCTCGTGGCCATCGAAGAGGTCCTGAACCGCTTCCAGGGAGAACGGCGGGAGTTCCTGAGGGGCATCTTTCGTCTGGCAAGAAAGGCCAAGGTTTGGCACCACCTCGACCTTGAAACCGCGGCGCAAGCTCTGGACGCTCCCCGCGACCGTCTGGTACGGGCTCTCGACTACCTGGCCGAGCAGAGCCTCCTGGAAGTCCGCGCCGCCGGCCTGCGCCATCCCTACCGCTGGCTCTGCCCACCCGGCGACCTGGACGAAATGGCCAGATCGCTCCACCGCTACACCCTCGAACGCGAGACCCGTGAAATCGCCCGCCTCGACCAGGTGCTGGCCCTAGCCGCCCACGACGGCTGCCAGACCGCCTTCCTGGCAGCGCATTTCGGCGAGCACCTCCCCCATCCCTGCGGCCACTGCTCCTGGTGCGAGAACGGAGGCAACCCCGCGAAGCTCTTCCCGGCGCCACCCGTCCACCTCGACGAGGCCCGCCTGCGCCAAGCGGCAACCCTGCGCCGGGAGAACCCGGACCTGTCCAACGCCCTGGCCGGACCGAGAGCCTTCACCCGCTTCCTTACCGGCCTCCCCTCTCCGCGGCAGACCCGGGGCAAGCTGAAATTACACTCCCTCTTTGGGACGTTCGCCGACGTTCCTTTCGCGGAGGTGCTGAGGCGGGTGGAGGAGGTCGGCTCGTAGTCCCTCCCTGGGAGCGCTGGCATCCTTGCCGGCCTACTTACTTGTCTTGTTCAAATGCCCCTACGAGCTTAAAATGACCAATATGACCATTTCCGCTAGGCGCAGAAAGAATCCCATGCCTGCGAACACCCAAGCCTGGACTCTCGCCGACGCCAAAGCCCACCTAAGCGAGGTGGTGGACAACGCCTTGAAGAAGGGGCCCCAGGTGATCACCCGGCACGGCCGAAAGGCGGTCGTTGTCGTCGCGGCCGAAGAATGGGAGCGCAAGACGAAGCGTCAGGGAACCCTTGCCGACTTCTTCGCCGCCTCGCCTCTACGGGAGTCCGGCTTGGAGATCCAGCGCTCTCAGGACGGTCCTCGCGAGATTGATCTGTGAGCTTCCTGCTCGACACCAACATCGTCTCCGAGTGGGTGAAGCCGCAGCCGGACCCTCACGTGGTCGCCTGGTTGAACGAAGTCGATGAAGACCGAGTCTTCCTGAGCGTCGCCTCCCTCGCGGAAATTCGCCAGGGAATCGAGCTGCTGCCTTTGGGAAAACGCCGAGACCGCCTGTTCGGCTGGTTGACCGAGGATCTGATCGCCCGCTTCGAGGGACGCATTCTCGACATCGACAGGCGGATCTCCGAGACTTGGGGCATCGTCATGGCCCGGGGGCAAAGGGCCGGCCTGACCGTCCACGTCATGGACGCCTTCTTCGCCGCCACCGCGGAAGTCCACGGGTTCACGCTGGTAACCCGCAACGTTCAGCACTTCCTGAAGCTGGGCACTCCTCGATTCAATCCTCGGCAACCGGAGACCGAACAGTAACCCTGCCTAACGTAACCTCAGAGACAGGAGTGAGTAATCCCAATGCTTCCTCTGCGCAAGCTGTTCCTCTTGACGCTCCTTTCAACCTTCGCCCTCCAAGCGCAGGACGCGCCCGATCCTCTGAAGAACGTGACCTTTGAAATCTTCAAAAAGAACTGGACACAGGCGACGCAACAGCTCGACAAGGCGGAGAAGGAAGGCCTCTGTAAAGAGGCGGTCTGCCTCATGCTGCGCGCCAGAATCGCGGATGGAGCCGGCGACGGCGCGCAAGCTCTGACCTACACCCGCCGCGCCGCCGCTCTCTTCGGACCGGATTCCGGCCTGAAGGCTGCCGACTACAATGAGGTGGGAGCGATCGCCTACCGGAGAGGCAACCGAGACGCCCAAACGCTAAAGCTGGCCGAGACGGCGTTCCGGCAAGCCGACACGATCTACAACGCAACAATCAAGGCGGGAGCGTCCAACATACGCTTCAACCTGGTGATTGTGCTCAAAGCCCAGGGCCGCACCAAAGAAGCCAAACAGCTCATGGACGCCCTCGAGGCCGAAGGGCTGCTCATCGATCCTCAGATGGCGATCCTGGGGGACTTCCAGCGGCCGGGCTTGTAGTAGGGCGGCCCCCGTCTGTGCGGGCACTCGATTACTTGGTCGACCAAAGCCTGCTGGAAGTCCGCGCCGTCCGGCGACTTGGAAGAAATGGCGAAATCGCTCCACCACCACAACCTCGAACGCGAGAGCCGTAAAATCGCCCGCCTCAATCAGATCCTGGCCCTCGCCCCCCCACGACGGCTGCCAGACCGCCTTCCTCGCGGCGCATTTCGGCGAGCAACTCCCCATCTCTGCGGTCACTGCTCCTGGTGCGAGAACGGAGGTCAACCCGCGAAACTCTTCCCGGCTCACCCGTCCACCTCGACGAAGCCCGCCTGCGCCAAGCGGCAAGCCTGCGCCGGGAGAATCCAGACTTGGCTAAAGCCCTGCCCGGACCGAGAGCCTTCACCCGCTTCCTGACCGGCCTCCCCTC
>CAXTNS010000277.1:4141-8701 GCA_964245465.1 uncultured Thermoanaerobaculia bacterium | reverse complement strand
ATGTTGTAACTGCCGGCCGGACGCCATCGAGGAATTCTTTCCGCACGTCCACCAAAGCGTCCATGTCCTCACGCCGCACAAGGTAGAAGGACATCTTGACAATATCCTTAAGCGTCATGTTTGCGGCACTCAGGACGGCAGAGACGTTCAGGAGCGCTTGTCTGCACTGTCCACGAAAGTCGGACGGTAAATCGCCTTCTGGCGGTTGGCCGACTTGTCCAGAGACATGCAGCATTCGGGCTCCGGCACGCGTTTCCACTCCGTGCGCATAGATGCCATGGTACGGCCCGCGGACCGGAAAGGGATCATGTCGAATTGATGCGGGCATCTGGCACCGTCCACGGATCGAAGCGCTCAGAGCACCGCGTTGACGGTCTGCGTCGTGGTCGCGCCGTTGGCCGGAATCGGAATGCTGGCGATGCTGCCGATACTTGAGCGACTCAAGAGCCCTGTCGTCCCCGCCTTGCTCAGACTGAGATTGTAATTAAGGCTCAGCCGCGCGGTGGCGGTATTGGACACCATCCAGGAGTAAGGGATCGTCACGGTGCACTTGGCCGTATTTCCAGTGCGGGTCGCGGCTACGGCCGCGCTCTCCAGAATGAGGTTGACTCCTGAAACCGAGACCTCGGTTATGTTCGCCTCGACACCACAACTGATCGGAGAGGTCGCGGGAATCGCCGACTTGATGGTGATGGTGAAGTTGACGACGATGGTGCCTGTCTGTGGGTTGGCGGCGGCCAGAGAGCTCGAGTCGAAGTCTTCCGTCTGAAGGACCGGCCGGAAGGCGCCGGTCGAATAATCGAAATACCCCAGAGCTCTGTGAGGGGTAGCGGGGCTCGCCTCCTGGCTCCAGCACGACGGGCTCAAGGAAGCGCAAACGATGAATCCTGCGATGATTCTCGACACGTTCATGAAAATTTCCTCCTGTTTCCTGCGTTAAAAATCTGGCTAGCCGATCGGCTCCGCGGAATGAGCTCCGCAGCCGATACGACCAAGGGATGCCAGGTACATTTCATCTTAAGTAGGTTTCTAATCCTCGTCAACAGAAAAGGCCCGGCGGGGAGGCCGGCAGTCCCAAGGGACTCCCCTTGAGGGGTTCTCCTCAGGCTAAACTCAGGGAAACTCCTCCTTCCGCTTGGGGGCCTCCCCTCCTGTTGGATCTCCTCCCCTGCGGGCTACCTTGTGGCCATGGGGTAGTCGTAGCACTACTAGATCTTCATTAAATTGTGGCAAGAGGAGAACGTCATGAGGATTCACGAACGGCAGTTCCTCCCGAAGAGGGAGGCCTTGGCCTTGGCGGTGCTGCTCCTGATGGCAGCCGGCGCCGCCTTGGCCGTCGCTCCGCCGAGCGGAAATTCACCGCTGGCGGCGCGGGCCTTCCGGCATCCCGACCTCTACATTTCCTCGGCCTATCGCCAAGTGGGCCAGATCCCGGAGCCGCTCGCCAGCGCTCTCCGGCTGGACCTTCAGGCGCTCGGCGTGGCGGAAAACGGCGCCTACGTGGACCTGCGCACGGGGAGTTGGGGCACGCTGGTGCTGCGCCAGCCTTTGATCCCAGGGAGCGGCAAGGGGAACAACCTGACGTGGCAGCGCCAGGCGCCCGGAGATACGGAAGGACTCAAGCAGGCGGCCGGAGATGCCTTCCAGAGCTTCCTCGGAGCCCATCAGGCGGCTCTCAACGTCGCGCTCGGCGAGCTTGGGCAGCGGACGGTGACGGCCGCGTCCGGCGGGCAACTCATCCAGATCAACGTCCGGCAGAGCGTGGCCGGCTTGCCGGTGCGGGACAGTTTCCTCACGGCGGTGGTCAACAACGGCAACCTGGTGCTCTTCGGCGCCCGCAACTGGGGCGTGGTCACGGTGCCGACCCAGCCGGCGGTGTCACAGCAGGTGGCGATCTCGGCGGCCGAGGCGCACGTGGGCCGCGCGTTCTCCAGTTACTGGAGCGCTCCGCATCTGGAGATCGTGCCCGTGTCGCAGGGCCGCGATCCGCTGGCGGTCGCCGTGGGCCAGGGGCTGCGCCACCGGCTGGTGTGGGCGATGGGTCCGCGCTTCTCCGGGGAGAACGGCCATTGGGAGGCGCTGGTGGACGCCCATTCGGGGGAATTGATCGCTTTTACGGACCGCAACGAATATCTGAAGACCGCCAAGGGCGGCATCTTCCCGTTGAGCAACGACGGCATCGGCCCGGAGGGCACGGAGCAGATCAACCATCCCATGCCCTATGTGGACCTGACGGACGCCACGGGCAAGCTCTTCTTCGGAGACCGCAGCGGCGACCTGAGTTGCTCGGTCCATACCTCTCCTTTGCGTACGCGCCTGTCGGGCCGCTATGTCAACATTTTTGACAACTGCGGCGCCATCGACGAGCCGGAGAATTTTGCCGGCGGCGTCGATCTCGGGTCCGGTTCGGGGACGGACTGCACCGCTCCTTCCGGCCATTCAGCGGGCGACACGCACTCCGCGCGCACGGGTTTCTATGAGGTCAACCGCATCGTGGAGCAGGCCCGGGGATGGCTGCCGGACAACGTCTGGCTGAACGGTCAGGTCACGGCCAACATGAACATCGAGGACACGTGCAACGCCTTCTGGGACGGCTCGACGGTCAATTTCTACCGGTCGGGCGGCGGCTGCCGCAACACCGGCGAGATCGCGGCGGTGTTCGATCACGAGTGGGGCCACGGGATGGACAACAACGACGCCAACCCGTCGATCTCGTCTCCGGGCGAGGCCTACGCGGACGTGGCCGCTATCGTGCGCCTGAACACGTCCTGCATCGGCCGCGGCTTCGACGCGGCGGACGCGCCCTGTGGCGGCAACGGCGATGCCTGCACCGAGTGCAGCGGCGTGCGCGAGGTCGACTGGACCAAGCGCGAGTCCGGCGTGCCGCACAACCTTGATTGGAACAATCAGGACCTGTTGGATCCCAACGGCCTCCGCGGCGGCTGCCGCATCGACGGCGCCGGTTCGCCCCAGTTGGGACCCTGCGGCAACGGCACCCACTGCGAAGGCTCGATGGCGTCGGAAGGGGTGTGGGACCTGCTCAAGCGCGACCTGCCCGCCTTCAGCGGCGCCGGTTTCGCGATCGACAGCAACACGGCGCTCGAGATGGTCACCCGCTATTACTACACAGCCGGCGGCGCGCTCGGAAACTGGTACAACTGCAACCCGGTCTCGCTCGGCGGCCCCGGCAGCTACGGCGACGGCTGCAACGCCGACGGCGTCTATCTGAACTTCCTGGCGGTCGACGACGACAACGGCGACCTCACGGACGGCACGCCCCACATGTCGGCGATCTACGCGGCCTGGAACCGGCACCAGATCGCCTGCCCCACGCCCGCGGTGGTCAATTCCGGCTGCGCCGGCCGGCCCACGGCGGCCCCGGGCCTGACGGTCACGCCGCTCTTCAAGGGCGCCGGGCTCTCCTGGACCCCAGTCGCCGGAGCCACCCGCTACTGGGTCTACCGCACCGAGGGCGTCCTCGGCTGCTCGTTCGGCAAGACCCGGATCGCCGAGACGGCGGACACGCGGTACTTCGACACCGGCCTGCAGAACGGCCGCCAGTACCATTACGGCGTCATCGCCGTGGGCGGCAGCGACTCGTGCATGGGACCGATGAGCACCTGCACCAGCGTGACCCCGGGCGGCGCGGCGGGAGCCCTGACGTTCACCAGCCGCGCGCCGGAGCTGACCGGCATCAGCGGCGGCGATGGCGACCCGGCGATCGACAACTGCGAAGTCGGCACCGTGAGCTTCGAGGTCAACAACGCCGGCGACGCTCCGCTCACCAACGTCCGCATTTCGCGCGTCGAGGTGACCTCTCATCCCGACGTCCAGATCCTGAGCACGCCCACGGTGGCCGCGAGCCTGGCCTCGTGCTCGAACGCCCAGGGCACTTTCCAGTTCCAGGCCGGCGGGATCAATAGCGGCGAGACGATCGTCTTCCGCGTCTACGTCACGGCCGATGAGCTGGCGCCCAGCGAGGTTTCGCGGACCTTCGCGATCGCCGGGGCCGAGAGCGACTTCAACCCGGTCGCCAGCCGTACCTGGAGCTTCGCCACCGACCGCGAGGGATGGCAGGTGGTGAGCGGCACGTTCGATCACGATTCAGGCTTGGGAGCCAACCTCGTCGCCGGCTTCCTCAAGTCGTCCAGCCTGGCGGACAACCAGTGCGACGAGATCGAGTCGCCCATCGTCCGGCTGACCGCCGGCTCGACGCTCTCCCTGTTCAACCAGTTCGTCATCGAGCCGGGCACGGAGCCCACCGGCGGCTTCTTCGACCGCGCCAACATCGGTCTGCGGGACAAGACCACAGGCGGACGGACGCCGGTGGTGCCGGACGGCGGGCGGCTCTATACCGCCTCCGGCCCGAACGGCGCCTGCGTGACCAACGGCCAGCCGGGATGGGCGGGCCTCGGCCCCCTGTTCCAGCAGAGCACCTGGAGCACCGGCGCGCTCAACCCGGCCGGCGCCTTCACGGGCAAGATCGTGAGCCTCGACGTGGCCTACGGCACGGACACGACGGCCTCGCTCCTCGGCTTCCAACTCGACGAGGTCACCCTC
>CAXTNS010000277.1:0-4131 GCA_964245465.1 uncultured Thermoanaerobaculia bacterium | reverse complement strand
GTCGGCTACCGCTCCGGCTGGCACCGCGTCAGCAGCTCGTCGGCCTCGGGCGGCGGCTATCACCGGCGCATGGGCAACGGCGGCAACAACCCGGTAGCCCGCGTCGTCTTCACGGGCAATCAGATCACCTACTTCTTCGCCCGTTCGAGCTCCGGCGGCACGGCGGACGTCTTCATCGACGGCGTCAAGAAGGGGACCGTCTCCTACCTGTCGGCAAGTCCGGTCCCAACCTTCGGCCACTCGGTCGCCTACACCGGCCTCGGAACGGGGAGCCACGAGCTGCGCATCGAGCACCGCTCGGGCGCCACGTACGTGGACGGCTTCGAATTCTGCTCAGGCGGCAGCCCGAACGCCTCGGCCGTCCAGTACCGCTCGGTGACGCAGACCAGCTCGGGAACCCTCGGCGCTTCTCCCGGACAATCGCCGCTCACCCGCACCGTCCAGGTGGGTCCGAACGACGAAGAGGTGTCGGTGGTGGTCGAAGGCATGGCCGGGCCTCTCACCGTCCAGCTCCTCAACCCGCTGGGCAGCGTGATCGCCTCGGGCGGCGCGCTTCTCCCCGGCTTCGCCGCCTCCGGCCTCGACAAGTCCGTTACGGCGCCGGGCACCTACACCGTCAAGGTGATCAACACTCTCGGGCTGACGGGCAACGTGACGGTCAGTATTGCCCGTACTGTCCGAGTGCAGTAAGCGGGTGCAGTAGTCCTCCTCTGTGCACCGCCCGGAGGGTCCCCTTCCTCCGGGCGGCCTTTTTCTGGATCCTCCTGAATCCAAAATGGACCGCGGGAAGACTGGGAAGGCTTGACGATCGTTCCGTTTTCATTTAATTTAAGCCAAAAGGAGGATTCCCAATGGCCAACCCCAAGATCACGCTGATCCAATCCGAAGAATCCGAGGAGGGGGTGCTCGGCAAGCTGGGCTCTGGCGGTAAGGGACGGGTGCAGACCGTGGACCTCTGGGTACGGACTCCCGACAGCGAGCGGCTCGAGGAGGTGAAGCTCGCCGCGAGCCTGTGCAATTGCCGCAGGGTCTGCGTGGCCATCGTCGAGGATCCGCTCTAGGCCCCGGGGGTGTCGCCGTGGACGGCACCTTCAAGCCTTCCTATTACAACCTCGTCGTTCCGCACGGACCGTACACGCTGCTGTTCAACGGCGTGACGTCGGGCCTGATGCGGTTGCCGGAAGACGTGGCCCGGGAGATCCTCCCCTTCCTCGGTCCTCCCAAGCCGCGGGTCGCCGGGCAAGGCCGAGAGGAGTGGCGGCCCGCCAGTTTCGAGCCTTCGGACCTGCCTGAGGACCTGCGGGAGGTCTTCCCCGAGTTCCTGCGCGGCCGCTTCTTCGTGCCGGCCGCGGAGGACGAAATCATCCATCTCGAAGAGCGCTTCGAATATTTCCGGCAGCGCGATCCCTTCCTTGTCACGATCACCACGACGATGGACTGCAATCTCGGCTGTTACTACTGCTTCGAGGACAAGTCGCCGGTCTACCTCAGCCGGGAGGGGTGCGACCGGATGCTCGAATGGATCGAGGGCCGGATCGAGGAAAAAGGGCACGAAACGCTCTATACCGAGTGGTACGGCGGCGAGCCGATGCTCAACCGGGACGCCATCGAATATTTTTCGGACCAGGCGATCGCTCTCTGCGAACGCCGGGGTGTGGCCTATCACTCGTCCATGATCTCGAACGGCACGCTCTGGCCGGAGGACGCCCGGGGCTTCATCCAGAGGACGCGGATCCGGCACGTCCAGATCACCCTGGACGGTCCCCGGGAGCACCATGACCAACGCCGCCGGTACGTGCGCGGGGAGAGCCGGGATGAGAGCTCGTTCGACAAGGTGGTGGAGACGATCGACCGGATCGCGGGAGCGGTGCGCATCTACCTGCGCATCAACATCGACCGCGGCTCGGCGCCGGACGCTCTCTCCCTGATCGATTTCTTCCAGGAGAAGGGCTGGCTCGAGCCCGGCAAACGCGTCTTCCCCTACCTAGCGATGATCGGTCCTATGACCGAGCACTGCTCGTTCCTCGGCAAGTCGGATAAGGCCCGCGACTTCCGGAGCGAGTTCGACGCGCTGGACCACGAGTTCAAGAGCATCCTCTCCAGGCTCCTGGAGCCGCGCAGCATCCAGCACCTCCAGTACTACCCGATGACGGTCAAGCTCAACTGCGCGGCCGTGGGGGTCAACAGCGTCATCTTCGGACCCGACGGCGCCATGTACAAGTGCGGCTTGGAGGTGGGAGACCTCCACCGGGCGCATGGGCATCTGTCCGCCGGTGGAACGAAGAGGCAGGCCGCCAGCCAGGGCAGCCCGTTGCGGGTGGTGGGTGACGGGCCGTCTCCCCATCCCTGGGAGTCCTACGATCCCTTCCGGCATGCCCGCTGCAGCCAGTGCCAGTTCCTCCCCGTCTGTATGGGAGGGTGCCCCAAGACGCAGTTCGAGAACAACGAGTTCTACCTCGAACAGCAATCCCGGTACTGGGAAGACAACTTCGACACCATCATCCGGAACTACTACGACGCGACCACGCGCCGGCTCCCCTCGGGGCTCCCCGAAGCCTGAAGGGGGCGGCCCGGCCTTCCCGGCCCCTCTTTACTCCACCTCCACCCTCAGGCTAGAGTCATCCTCTCGGCATTCGCCCGGCCAGCCGGGCTTATCCAACTGCAAGATAATTTTCTTCTTGGACGATTATGGGACGCATTTTCGAAACCAGAAAACATACGATGTTCGCCCGCTGGGACCGGATGGCGAAGCAGTTCGCCCGGATCGGCAAGGAAATCACCATTGCCGTGAAGTCGGGCGGACCCGATCCCATCCACAACCCCCTGCTGCGCCGGGTGGTGCAGAACGCCCGCGCCGTCAACATGCCCAAGGACAAGGTGGAGGCGGCCATCAAGCGCGCCTCGGGCAAGGACGCGGCGAATTTCGAGGAGATCCTCTACGAGGGGTACGCCCCCCACGGCATCGCCCTCCTGGTGGAGACGGCGACGGACAACCCGACGCGGACGGTGTCGAACATGCGCGCCCATTTCAACAAGGGCAACGGCAACCTGGGGACCAATGGCAGCGTCAGCTTCCTGTTCAAGCGGATGGGCACCTTCCGCCTGAACCCGGCGGACCTCGATCCCGAGGAGCTGGAGCTGGAGCTGATCGACTACGGTTTGGAAGAGATGGGCGAGACCACGGGGGAGAAGGACGAGCCGCAGCTCCTGCTCCGCTGCGCTTTCAACGACTTCGGCCAGCTCCAGAAGGCGCTGGAGGACAAGGGCATCACGCCCCTCTCCGCCGAGTCGGAGTACATCCCCCTGACGCCGGTCACACTCTCCGAAGAGCAGGGCACGGAAGTCCTGAAGCTGGTCGACCGGCTGGAGCAGGACGAGGACGTGCAGAACGTCTTCCACAATCTGGCCTGATCCGTCCCACCTCACGGAATCAGCAACACCTTGCCCGAGCTGCGGCGGCTTTCGAGGAAAGCGTGGGCCGCGGCGCCTTCGGCCAGGGGAAAGCGGGCGGCGACGTGGACCTGGAGGTGCCCGCTCCGCACCAGTTCGAACAGCTCCGCGGCCCGGCTCCGGCGGTCTTCGGCGGTGCGCAGGACGTTCCAGAGATCCCCTCCCGTCAGGCTCTTCGAGGTGTCCATGAGCATGCGAGGGTCGATGAGGGGTGGATCGCCGCCGGCCATCCCGTAGAAGACCACGTGGCCGCCGGTGCGCACGGCCTCGAAGCTTTGAGGCAAGGTCGATCCCACGGAGTCGTAGGCCACGTCGGCTCCATCCCCTGAGAGCTCGCGGGCCGTGCCCACCCATTCCCCGGGATTATCCTCCGAATAAAGGGCGACGGCGTCCGCTCCCGCATCCAGGACGTTCCTCCCCTTGTCGGCGCTGGACGTCAATCCCAGCACCCGGCCGCCGAGGCCATTGCCGATATGGACAAGGACCAGCCCGCCCCCGCCCGCGGCGGCGTGGACGAGCACCCATTCGCCGGGCTTCACGGCGTGGCTGTCGCGGGTCAGGTACTGGGCCGTGAGCCCCTGGAGCAGCAGGGCGGCCGCCGTTTCCGCCGGGATGTCCGCGGGCAGGGGGATCAGCTTGTCGAAGGGTACGGAAACGAGCTCGGCGTTGGCGAACGGACTG
>CAXTNS010000276.1:4245-8702 GCA_964245465.1 uncultured Thermoanaerobaculia bacterium | reverse complement strand
GCCCATCGAGCTGCCCCAGGTAGTTGAAGCTCACCTCCGCCCTTTGCGCCCCCCCCAACCGCTCGGCCACACCCTCTTCCGCGCTCAGGTAGCGCAGCAGCCCATAACCGATCCCCCGCTGAGGGATCTCCCGCAGGTGCTCCTTGACCCGTTGCAGCGACCGGCCCGGATCCTCGCCCGGCTCGATCTCCAGCCGCACCGGGAACAGCGTCGTGAACCAGCCCACCGTCCGCGCCAAGTCCACCCCCGGCACGACCTCTTCCCGGCCGTGCCCTTCCAGGTCGAGCCGCAGTCCGCGCCGGCCCGCCAAGGTCCACGCCAGCGCCGTCAGCAGCGCATCGTTGATCTGCGTCCGGTACGCCGCCGGGACGTCCTGCAGCAGACCGCGCGTCTCCTCAGCGCTCAGCAGGACCGTCACCCGGCGCGTCGCCCCCTCGCTGTTGACCCCCTGCGCGTCGTCCAGGGGCAGCGCATCGGCCGCGCCCTCCAGTTCGCGCTGCCACCAGGAGAGCTCCGGCTCGAGCGCCATCCCGCGCGCATGCTTGACCAGCCGCTCCGCCCAGCTCTTGAACGACGTCGTCTTGTACACGAGATCCGCGGCCTCACCCCTCATCTCACTCCGGCACAGGCTCTCCAGATCTTCGAGTAGCACCCGCCAGGAGATCCCGTCCACAACCAGGTGATGGACCACCAGCAGCAGGCGCCTCTCGTCCGGTCCCAGCGCGAATCCCACTCCGCGCACCAGCGGACCGGAGGCCAGATCGAGGGATCCCTGGACCTGCGCCGAGAACTCCTCCAGCACCTCCTTGACCCTCTCCCCCAGGACCGTCAGGTCGACCCACGTCCAGGTGGCCCCCGCTGTCCCGTCGCTGGAATACCATTGTCGCCACCCTCCCTCGGCGTCGGGATCCGGGGCGAAACGCAGCCGCAGCGCGTCGTGACGCTCTACCAGCCGCATCAACGCCCGCTCCATCACCGCCGGCGGCACCGCCTCGTGCACGCGCAGCATCATCGACATGTTGAAGTGGTGCGGCTCCTCCGGCGAGCCCGCGAAGTACCATCGCTGGATCGGCGTCAACGGCACCTCGCCCGCCACCTCCTCCTGCCGCGATTCCGTCTTGTCGACCATCCCCGCCACGGCCGCCAGCTCTGCGATGGTCTGGTGCGAGAAGAGCTGGCGCGGCGTGATCTGGCAGTCCCCGCGCGACGCCAAGGCCACCACCTGGAGGCTGAGGATCGAGTCCCCCCCCAGCTCGAAGAAGTTGTCGTAGATCCCTACCCGTTCCACGCCGAGCACCTGCTGCCAGACCTCGACCAGCAACTCCTCCACCGAGGTGCGTGGCGGCGCGTAGCTCTCCCGCCCCGTGCCGCGCTCGGGCGTCGGCAACGCCGTCCGATCCAACTTGCCGTTGGGAGTGAGCGGCAGCGTATCGAGCGTCATCCACGCCGATGGGATCATGTAGCGCGGCAGGCGTTCCTCCAGCCAGGCGCGGAGCTCGGGGACCGCCAGGCTCTCCGCCTTGGGCACCACGTAGGCCACCAGGCGCCGGTCTCCCGGCGCGTCCTCCCGCACCACCACCGCCACCTCACCCACCCCGGAATGCGATGACAGCACCGACTCGATCTCTCCAGGCTCCACGCGGAAGCCGCGGACCTTGACCTGTCCGTCCACACGGCCCACGAACTCCAACTCGCCGTCGCGCCGGTAGCGGGCCAAGTCGCCTGTCCGATAGATGCGGCTTCCGGGCTCGGAGGCGAAAGGATCGGGGATGAAGCGCTCGGCCGTCAGATCGGGCCGGTTCAGATAACCCCGCGCCACTCCCGCGCCGCCGATGCAGAGCTCGCCGGAAACACCGATCGAGACGACGGAGAAGCTCTGGTCGAGGACATGGAGCCGCGCGTTGGGCAAGGGACGGCCGAGGGGGACATCGGAGAACTCGTCAGCGGGATCCGAGTCGACCCGGTGGTACGCCGCGTCGACGCTCCCCTCGGTCGGGCCGTAGGTATTGAACAGGTGAACGGCAGAGCCCACGGCCTGCCGCCAGGCGATCACCCGGCCGGGCATCACCTTCTCACCACCGATCAGCACCCGGCGCAGGGAGCGCGGGAACGACCCGGGCCGCAGGGAGAGCTCGAGGCTCAGCTCATGCCAGAAGACAGTGGCCAGGGCGAGCACGGTGACCTCGAGCTCCCGGCACCTGCCCAGGAAGCGCGCCGGCACCAGCATGTCCTCCGTAGCCAGGACCAGCGTGGCACCACAGCTCAGGCAGGAGAAGATCTCCTGGACACTGATGTCGAAGCTCACCGTGGCGAACTGCAGTACGCGGTCCGTCGACGAGAAGCCGTAGCCGAGTCTGCCGTTGGTCGCCAGCCAGGCCGCATTCCGGTGCGCGACCAGTACCCCCTTGGGCCGGCCCGTCGATCCCGAGGTGTACATCACGTAGGCAAGGTTCTCCGGCAGTGCCCGCCGCCGCGGGCGCTCCGCGCTCTGCCGCGTAATGACCTCCCCGGTGGGCGGGTGCACCGAGCACAGGAGATGGGCAGGGAGCTTGGCGAGGGAGGGCGAGTCCGCCAGCACGATCCGCACCCCTGAGTCTTCGAACATGAAGGACAGCCGATCCGGCGGATAGTCCGGATCGAGAGGCAGGTAGGCGGCTCCCGCCTTCAGAATGCCGAAAATTCCGGCAATCAGGTCCGGCGAGCGCTCCATGGAGATCCCGACCGGCATGTCGGGCCCGACCCCCAGGCCGCGCAGGTAATTGGCGATCCGGTTGGCGCGGCGGTCGAGCTCGCGGTACGTCAGCTCCTCCCCATCCGCCACCAGCGCCAGCGCGTCCGGAGTGAGCTCGACCTGGTCTTCGAACAGCTCATGCAGGCACCGCTCGCGCGGCTGCTCGCAAGCCGTGTCGTTCCAGTCCAGCAGCACCTGGTGGCGCTCCGCCGTGGACAGCAGCGGCAACTCGCTCAGACGCCCTTGCGGCCGCTCGACGGCACCGGCCAGCAGAGTCGCAAAGTGGCCGGCCCAGCGCAGGACCGTCGCCGCGTCGAACAGGGCCGGATCGTACTCCCAAATCCCGGACAGCCCATCGCGGTCCTCTTCGTAGGTCACGGTGAGGTCGAACTTGGCGTTACCCTGCCAGCCGCTGTGGAACAGCTCGATGGCGAGCCCCGGCAGGCCGAGATCCCCCACCCGCACGTTCTGCAGCTCGAACATCACCTGGAACAGCGGCGAGTAGCCCAGGCTCCGCTCCGGCCGCAGCTCGTCGACCAGCAGATCGAACGGCAGGTCCTGGTGGGCGTAGGCTCCCAGGGCCGACTCCCGCACCCGCACCACCAGCTCCGCGAAAGTCGGATCGCCAACGAGATCGGCGCGCAAGACCACGGTGTTGACGAACAGGCCGATCAATCCCTCCGTCTCCAGACGGTTGCGGTTGGCGACCGGCGAGCCGACGACGAGGTCCTGGTGCCCCGTGACGCGCGCGAGCCATCCTGTCAGAACGGCCAGCAGCGACATGAACGCGGTCGCCCCACGTGACCGGCCGAGCGCACCTGCCGCGGTGGCCAGATTCCGCGGCAGATGAACGTGGACGCGGGCTCCGCCGAAGCGTTGCGCGGCCGGACGGGGCCGGTCGAGCGGCAGCTCCAGCAGCGCCGGCGCCCCTTCCATGCGCCGCTGCCAATAGGCGAGGTGCTCCCCCAGAACCTCGCCCGTGAGCCACTCCCGCTGCCACACGGCGAAGTCCCCGTATTGCAGGGGTAGCGGCGGTAGCACCGACCGCTCTCCCCGGCCGAAAGCCGCGTAGAGGGTGGTGATCTCGCGCACCAGGAGGCCCATCGACCAAGCATCCGAGACGATGTGGTGCAGGGTGAAGAGGCCGACGTGGATTTCCGCGTCGAGACGCAGCAGGGTCACGCGCAGCACGGGGCCCCGCTCAAGGTCGAAGGGACGTGCCGCCTCCGCCGCCGCAAGGCTGGCCGCGACGGCCTCCCGCCGCCCAGCCGGCAGCCCGCGCAGATCGACGATCGGAAGCTCGAGCCGCGGCGGCAGGGCGATGACTTGGACCGGGCGCCCCCCAATCGCCATGAAGTGGGTGCGCAGCGATTCATGCCGAGCTACCACCTCGCTCAGGCTCGCCGCGAGCACCGGCACATCCAGCGCTCCGCGCAGGAGCAGCGCCATGGGGATGTTGTAGAGCGGGCTGCCTGGCACCAAGCGGTCGAGGAACCAGAACCGCTCCTGCGCGAACGAGAGGGGAAGCGGTCCGGTCCGCGGCGCGGGCACGATCGGCGGCACCACGCGGCCCCACCCCTCGGCGATCGCACGGTCGACCCGGGCCGCGAGGCGCTCCACCGTCGGCGCCTCGAACAGCTCGCGCAGCGGCAGCTCGACCCCGAAAGCGCCGCGCAGACGGGAGATCACCTGCGTCGCCAGCAGGGAATGCCCACCCAGATCGAAG
>CAXTNS010000276.1:0-4235 GCA_964245465.1 uncultured Thermoanaerobaculia bacterium | reverse complement strand
GCCGAGGACCTCCATAAAAATCCCGGACACGAGCTCTTCGCTCGGGGTGCGCGGGGCCGTGGCCGAGGCGGTTGGCCCGGCCTCGACGCGGAGCCTCTCCAAGGCCTTGCGGTCCACCTTGCCGCTGGACGACCGCGGCAGAGCCTCAAGCAGGACCAGGCGTGCTGGAACCATCGCTTCCGGCAACCGGCTTCGGAGCCGCTCGCGCAGGCCGCTCTCCGTGGGCGCCCCCTCTCCTTGGGCCGGGACGATGAAGGCGACGAGGCCGAGCCCGGCGGGCAGGTCCTGCCGCGCCACGACCACGGCGTCCCCGACGCCCGGGCTGGCCAGCAGAGCCGCCTCGATCTCTCCGAGCTCGATGCGGAAGCCGCGGATCTTCACTTGGAAGTCGAGTCTCCCGAGGAATTCGATGGCGCCGTCGGGCAGGAAACGGGACAGGTCTCCCGTCCGGTAGAGGCGCCTTCCCTTCCGGCCTGCGAACGGGTCGGGGATGAAGCGCTCGGCGGTGAGATCCGGCCGGCCGAGATACCCCACGCCGAGACCGGTGCCGCCGATGAGAAGCTCGCCCGCAACACCCACGGGGAGCGTGCGCAGGCCGCCGTCGGTGACGTAGAGCTGAAGATTCGAGATCGGACGCCCGATGGGCACGATGCCGCGCCCGTCTCCCGGTGCGCAGGCGTGGGAGGTCACGTCGACCGCCGCCTCCGTCGGGCCGTAGAGATTGTGCAGCTCGGCCGTGCCCAGCCTCGCAAAGAAGCGCTCCTGCAGATCAAACGGCAGGGCCTCGCCACTGCAGATCACCCGCCGCACGGTCCCGCACCGCTCGACGCCTTCCTGCTCGATGAAGATGCGCAGCATGGAAGGGACGAAGTGCAGAGTCGTGATCCCCTCCGCGGCGATGAGCTCAACCAGGTAGGCGGCGTCCTTGTGCCCCTCTGGGCGGGCCACCACCAGGCGGGCGCCCGCGAGCAGGGGCCAGAAGAACTCCCAGACGGAGACGTCGAAGCCGAAGGGGGTCTTCTGGAGGACGCTGTCCGCCGCGCCGAGACCGTAACGGTCCTGCATCCAGAGCAGCCGGTTGACGATCGCCCGGTGGGAGTTCATGACCCCCTTGGGCCGGCCCGTGGAGCCCGAAGTATGGATTACATAGGCCAGGGACTCGGGGCCGGGCCCACTCTGCAGCGGTCGGCCCGTACGCTCCCGTGCGATCGCCGTCCACTCCGCGTCGAGCCGGATGGTGTGGACCTCCCGCGGGAGCCGTGCGTTCAGCCGCTCCTGGGTCAGCACGAGGGGAGCTCCCAGGTCCGCCATCAGATAGGCGAGGCGCTCCTCAGGGTAGGTCGGATCGAGAGGCGAGTAGGCGGCTCCCGCTGCCAGGACGCCGAGCAGCGCCACCACCATGTCGAGCGAGCGCTCCATGCACACGCCGACCCGATCGCCGGGCACGACGCCGTGGCGATGGAGATGGTGGGCCACCTGGTTGGCGCGAGCGCCCAGCTCCGCATAGGTCAGCTCGCCGTCTTCGAACGCCACCGCCACCGCGCCTGGGGTCCTCTCGACCTGCCGCGCGATGAGCTCGTGCAGGCAGAAAGTGTCCGGATAGGGTTGGAAGGTATCGTTCCAGCCCAGCAGGAGCTGATGGCGCTCCGCGTCCGCGAGCGGCGACAGGTCGTCTAGGCGCCCGCTCCCCGCCACCAACTGTTCGAGGATCCCCTCCAGCAGGCGGCCGACGTGCTCCATCATTCGTGTCACCGCGACCGGGTCGAAGCGCGAACGATCGTAGACGGCGCGCAGCATCAGGTCGTCGCCGGGGATCGCCACCAGAGTCAGCGGGAAGTTGGTCTGCTCGATGGCCAGCAGGTCGCCGATCACGAGCTGCTGCTCGCCTTGGCGCAGAGCCCGCTCGCGCGGATAGTTCTCGAAGACGAAAATGCTCTCGAACAGAGCTTGGCCGCGCGGCACCTTGCTCCATTCCTGGACCTTTACCAGGGGCGTATGCTCGTGCTGGCGCAGCTCCGACTGCACGAGTTGCTGGTCCTTCAGCCAAGCCAGGAGGTCTTCCTCGCCCATCACCCGGAGTCTCACCGGCAGGGTGTTGATGAACAGGCCCACCATGGACTCCACGCCTGGCAAGTCCGCTGGCCGGCCGGACACGGTGGCACCGAACACCACGTCCGGGAGACCGGTGTAATAGTGCAGCAGCAGGCCCCAGGCCGCCTGCACGATGGTGTTGAGCGTGAGCTGGTGCCGGCGCGCCTGCTCCTGCAAGGCCGCCGTCCGGTGCCATTGGACCTCGCGCCTCTCCACGCCGGGCTCTCCCGCCGGCACCTCGCGCCCCACGACCAGCGGCGTCGGCTCGCTCCAGCCCGCCAGCGTACGCCGCCAATACTCCTCGGTGCGCGTCAGGTCCTGCCGCTCCAGCCAGGCGATGTAGTCCCGGTAGGGGCGGCGCCGCAGAAGCTGCGGCTCCTCGCCCGTGCGCAGCGACTCGTAGACGGCCAGGAACTCGGCCGCCAGGGCCGCGAACGACCACCCATCGAGCAGGATGTGGTGCTGCGTCCACAGCAGCCGGTGCTCTCCCTTCCCCGTGCGGATCACCATCCAGCGCATCAACGGCGCCCACGACAGGTCGAAGCCCCGGATGCGGTCGGTCTGCAGCAACTCCCGCAGACGTTCGTGCTGCCGCGCCTCCGTCATGCCACTCCAGTCCGCCACCTCCAGCGGCACCGGCACCCGTGTGTGGACCGCTTGCAGCGGCCTCGGCAGGCCCTCCCAATGGAAAGAGCTGCGCAGCACCGGATGCTGCTCCAGGAGACGCCGGCACGCTCCCTCGAGAGCCTCCAGGTCCAGGCCGCCCCGGAGCTGGCAGGTCAGTTGCTCGACGTAGACGCCCGAGCCGGGCGTGTAGAGGCCGTGGAAGAGCATGCCTTCCTGCAGCGGCGACAGGGGATAGAGGTCTTCGACGCCGGGTAAGGATTCCAGCAGCCGGTCCAGCTCTTCCTGTCCCAGCCCCGCCAACGGGAAGTCCGAGGGCGTGGAGCCCCTCAGCTCCTTCTCCACACGGGACCGGCAGTGGGCGATCAGCTCCCGCAGCCGCTCCGCGAAGCTCTCCGCCCAACGTTCCACCGTGGAGCGTTCCGGCAGGTTCGCACCATAGAGCCAGTCCACCTGCAAGCGACCGCCGGCCACCCGGCCGACGATCTCGAGGGGATGAGCGCGACGCGCCCGAGGGCTGACCTGGGAACCGGTGGGCTCGGCGGCTCCCTCGAACAGAGATGCGTCCGTCAGGACATGGTCGAGCTGCCCCAGGTAGTTGAATCCGATCTCGGCCCGCGGCGCCCGGCGCAGCGGCTCCGCCACTTCGTCGTCGCTCAGGTGGCGCAGCAATCCGTAGCCGATCCCGCGCCGCGGAACGTCCCGCAGGTGCTCCTTGATCCTCTTGAGCGACGCGCCCGGGTCCTCGCCTGGAACAACCTCCAGACGCACCGGGAAGAGGGTCGTGAACCAGCCCACCGTGCGCGACAGGTCCAAGCCGGGCACGATCTCTTCGCGCCCGTGGCCCTCCAGGTCCACCCGCAACGCGCCGGTGGAACCGGCCAAGGTCCGCGCCAACGCGGTCAGCAGCACGTCGTTGACCTGCGTCCGGTAGGCTGCCGGCACCTCCTGCAGCAGCCCACGCGTCTCCTCGGCGCTCAGGGACACGGAGACCCGCCGCGCCGTCGACTCCGTATCGCTCTCCTCGGGACCCTCCACTGGCAGGGCGGCAGCCGGCGCCCCGGCTTCCCGGCGCCACCACGAGAGCTCCGGCTCGGCCGGCAGGGCGCGCGCGTGCTCTTCCACCTTTCGTGCCCAGGCCCGGAACGAGGTGGTCTTGGGGGGTAGGCGAACGGCTTCGCCCCGCGCCGCGTGCCGGCATGCCGCTTCCAGGTCCTCCAGCAGGATCCGCCACGACACACCGTCCACAGCCAGGTGGTGGATTACCAGCAGCAGCCTCGACTCGCCGTCCGGCAAGTCCAGCCATACGGCCCGCATCAGCGGGCCCGCCTGGAGGTCCAGGCTCGCCTGCACCTGCTCCGCGCAGGCCTCCAACTCGGCGCGCGCCGCCTGCCCCACGTTCCGCAAGTCGATTCGCGCCCAGACCTCTCCAGCCTCCCCGGGGCCCGCGTTCCACTGCCGCCACCCCCCGGGCAACGGCGTGAAGCGCAGGCGTAGCGCGTCATGGTGCGCCACCAGAT
>CAXTNS010000275.1:3532-8730 GCA_964245465.1 uncultured Thermoanaerobaculia bacterium | reverse complement strand
AGAGCCGGCCGAGCGCGCGGGTGGTGCGGGTGAGGCGCTCCACCCCGTCCTCGGCGGCGCGCAATGCCTGCGCCGCGAGATCGGAGACCTTGCGGCTCACCACCAGCCCCGCGCCGTAGCGGGAGGCCAGCACGCGGATGCGATCGAGATGAGCCTTGCCCGTGCCGCGGCCCGAGGAGGGGTTGACCAGAAAGCGAATGTGCGCCATTCAGGCCTCCATCACCGCGGCGACATCCGCCGGTAGGCTCTCCCGTTTCGTCATCGCCGTTACCGCGAGGAGCACGGCGAATGAAGCCGCAAGAGAGACGGCTGTGGGGAGCGCCCCAGGCGGCAAGGGCGGCTTCGGCAAGGATGGGAAAAAGCTCTGCCGGGCGAGGAATTCAAGCATCAGGTTCAGCCCAGCGCCTGTGGCGATCGAAGCCGTGGCGGCCTTCGCTGTCACCCGCTTCCAGTTGAGACCCACGGCCAGAGCAGGCGCCAGAGCGGCGCCGAACGTGCCGAATGAGAAGGTCCCGAGGAGAGCGATGAGGTCATTGTAAAGCAAGGCCAGGACGGCAGCGGCAAGCGTCACGGCCACCGTCGCGATCCGCCCCCAGAGCAGCTCGTTTTCGATCCGGTGTCCGCGGGGGCCGAACGCCCGCGGGAGGTCGCGGACGAGGACGGCCGCTCCCAGGGTCATGAACGAGTCGGCCGTGGACATGATCGCCGAGAGAATTGCCACCACAGCGAATCCGGCCAGGGGCTCTGGGGCGAAGCCCAGGAGGAAGGCGGGAGAGGCGTCGTCCGGTTTGGCGAGCGGCGCTAGCCTTCCCTGGGCCACCAGGGCCGGCACGGCCAAGCCGATCCCCAGCCAGATCAGCAGGCAGAGCACCTGGGAGAGGCCGAGCACCAGGGGCAGCCACTTCAGGCTCCGGGGATCGCGGAGCATGTAGAACTTGTGAAGCATGTGCGGCTGGCCGAGCACGCCGATGCCGAAGACGAAGAAGAATCCCATCGCTGTCAGCGCAGGGGTGTTACCCAAGGGCTCCAGGAACTGCCGCCCGAACCGCTCCGACGTGGCGATGCTGCGGACGACCGATCCCCAGCCGCCTCCGGCCGCCATGGCGTAAACGAACACCGCCACCGCCGCGAGCACCATCAGGGCACCCTGGAACACGTCCGTGTAGACGCCGGCCACCATGCCCCCGGCCACGGCGTAGAAGAGGAGGACGGCGAGACCGATCGCGACCGCCACGGCGAGGCTCCAGGGACCCAGCGAGGCCCGCAGCCCGAGCACGGCCTCCAGCAAAGTCCCCATCGCCATGATCTGGGCACCCAGATAGCCGATCGTCCCCACCAGGATCGCCATCGCAGCCGCGCCCGACGCGGCTCGGCTCCCGTAGCGGGCCAGGACGGCATCCGGAATCGTGTAGACCTCCCGCACCTCCGCGAGCAGGCGCAGCCTCTTGGCGACCGCCCAGGCCAGAAGAGCCGGGGTGAACCCGATCGAGAGATTGATGAAGAGGGACGACAGGCCGATCCGGTAAGTCAGCCCCGGTCCTCCCAGGAACACGAAGCCGCTGAACGCCGCCGCCATAGTAGCCAGGCCGGTGACGAAAACTCCCAGCCCCTGCCCCGCGATCCAGAAATCCCGGCGGTTGCGGGTACGCCGTATGGACCAGGCGCCGAGGGCACCACATGCCGCCAGGTAGAGGAGAGAGAAGAGGATGATGAGCGGCCGGTCGAGGATCGGCACCTCAATTTCTCCCATCCTGGGCCCTCTTGGCCGCGCGCACCCGGTCGAGATCCTCCGGCCGCAGTCCCAGGCGGTCGAACGTGAAGGCGTAGGCGAGGCAAGTAAGGAGGAGCGGCACCGGGACGACCACGAAGATCATCAATGCCGTCCCCAGCGGCAGTCCCAGCACGTCCGGCCCACCCTCGGGGAGGAAAACCGCCAGGGCGAGGCCCGCGGCGAGGATGATCCCAAGAATCAGGATGGGCACCGCCAGCCGTCCGAGGCGCCCCTCGCGGGCAGCTCCGAGGACGATCAGAGACACGGGGAACAGCACTCCCGCCAGCACCGACAGCCAAGGACCAGGGAAGCCGCCCACGCAGAACGCGAGGAGTGCGGCCATGGAGGCTACGGCCAGCAAAGCGAGGGCGATGCGATAGGCCAAGGGGTCTCAGGCTATCATGGTCCCGCCATGCCCAAGCCCCAGGTCCAGATCCTCGTCTGCCTCAACGAACGCCCGCCCGAAAGCTCGAAGCCGAGCTGCGCGCCCCGAGGCTCGCTCGCGGTCTACCACCGCTTTAAGGACCGGGTGAAGGAGCTCGGTCTGCGCGATCGCGTCATGGTCACTCGCACCGGCTGCCTCAAGCACTGCAGCCAGGGGATCACGGTCTCCGTCTGGCCCTACAACCTCTGGTACCGAGGCGTGACCGTGGACGACATCGAGGAGATCCTGGAGCGGACGGTGATTGGGAGCGGCCAGGAGGTCGAGCGGCTGCGCATGCCCGACATCAGGTGGGAATGAGGGAGGCGCACGGAGGCGCCCCTCTCCCGGCTCAGTACCGGCCCTGCGCGAGCCGCCGCACCTTGCCGGGAGAGATCCCGAACTCCTTGCGGAAGGCCCTGGTGAAATGGCTCTGGCAGGAGAAGCCGATCTCCTGCGCCAGCTCGCTCAGCTCGGCCTCGCCGCGGACGAGCGTCTGAAGGGCGTATTGCAGGCGGAGCTGGTTCAGGTAACGGTGCATGGACACGCCGGTCTCCTCCTTGAAGAGCCGGCAGAGATGGTAGGTGGATACGTAAAGGGCTCGGGCGACGTCCTCGACCCGCAGCCGCTCCCGGAACCTCTGCTGGAGCAGCAAGCGGGCCTCCCGGGCATAGTCCCGGCGCCTCCGGGTGCCGGGACGTGGGATGTCGATCTCGTTCGTGGGGTTCAGGGTCTCGATCCTCAACTCGTCAAACCTCCTTCTGAATGCCCTCCTTCTGATGCCTCCCCACGGTAGAGGCGGGGGCCGGGAGCATCCATGGACAGGAGATGAGGAGACGATGAGAACCCTGCTCAGCCGGATACGTACAAGGGTTCGAGATGAACGCACAGCTTCTTCACCCAGTGGATTCCGGACTCCGGCGTCTGTTTTTCGAGGATTTCGAGCTCCGGCTCGACAGCGGCGAACTGTTCCAGGGGGGCTCGCCCGTGAAGCTCCAGCCCCAGCCGGCCAAGGTCCTGGAAATCCTGGCCAGTCGCTCCGGCGAGGTCGTCGGCCGGGAGGAGATCCGCCAGCTCGTCTGGGGGGACGCCTTCGTAGACTTCGACGCCAGCCTCAACTTCTGCGTCAAGGAGATCCGCCGGGCGCTCGGAGACTCCGCCACGTTACCGCGCTTCGTCGAGACGGTCCCGCGGCGGGGATACCGCTTCCTCATGCCTGTGAGGACGTCTGAGGGCTCCCGTGAGCTGCCTCCTCAGTCTCCCCCTCCTCCAGCTCTCCCTACGCGGCGGTGGTCCCGGCTCGGGGCGGCCGGCATGACCGTAGGTCTCCTGACCCTGCTGACCGTCCTGCTCGGCAGCCGCCTGCACCCGGTCCCCTCCCCCGAGGACAGGCCGAAACCATCCTCTGAGCCCGCCAACGAGGCCTGGCTCCAGGGCATCTACCTACTGGAGCACGAGGAGTACGAGAAGGCGGAAGCCCGCTTCGGAGACGTGATCCTCCTGGACCCGGACTTTGCGCCCGTGTACCCCAAGCTCGTCAAGGCCCAATTGAGACGGGAAAAGCCCCAGGATCCCAGGGTTGCCGAAGCCTTCGTTCGCCGTGCCCTCGAGCTCGATCCCGGCTTGGCGGACGCCCACGCTCTCCTGGGCCTGCTCCGCTTCCACCAACTCGACTGGAGGGGGGCGGACCAGGAGATCCAGACGGCTCTGGCGCTCGATCCCGGAAACGCCGAAGCCCACCTCAGCCATTCGCTTTATCTGCAGGCTCTGGGACGGGACGACGAGGCGATCGCGGCCGTGAAGAGGGCTCGCGAGCTCGATCCCGTTCCGATGCTGGCCGACTCCAATTACGCCTGGTACCTCTACCTCGACCGTCAGTACGAAGAGGCCATCCACCAGGCGCGCAAGACCCTGGAGCTCTTCCCGCTCAGCGCGAAGACCGCACCCAAGGAAGCCAAAGAGGGGGTGCTCGTCTGCCAGGACACCATCCTCTCCAGCGCCTGGATGTTGGGCGATCGGGAGGCGGCTCTCACGGCCGCGAAAGCGATCCTGGAGACCCTTGGACATCCTGAGGAGGCGGTCCGGCTCCGGGATCTGGACGAATTCTGGAGAGGCCGGGAGCAGAGGATGCAGGAAGCGTTGCGGACCATGCCTCTGGACCCTTATCTGCCGGCGAAAAATGCAGTGATCCTGGGCGAGCGCGAACGCGCGCTGAACCTCCTCAGCCGGTGCGTGCCCACAGGGGCGCTGGCCGCCCCCTTCGCCGCGGTCGAGCCCGTGTTCGAGGAGCTGCACGGCGATCCCCGCTGGCCTCAGGTCCTCGACTGTCTCAAGCTGCCGGCGGACGCCCCGGTACGCGCGGGAGCCCGGTGAGCCTGTTCCCCCTTCGTTTCGACGACTTCGAGCTGCGGCCCGAGAGCGGCGAGCTCTTCAAAGGAGACGCGCCGGTGAGGCTCCAGCCGCAGCCGGCCAAGGTACTGGCGATCCTCGCGAGCCGCCCCGGCGAGGTGATCGAGCGGGAGGAGTTCCGCAGGCTCGTCTGGGGAGATTCCTTTCTCGATTTCGACGCGAGCCTCAACTTCTGCATCAAGCAGATCCGCCAAACTCTGTGGGACTCCGCGACGGCGCCTCGGTTCATCGAGACCCTGCCCCGGCGCGGCTATCGGTTCCTGATGCCTGTGACCCAGGAGCCGCCCCCGGCCGCTTCCCCGTCCCCGCCGCCGGAGTCCAGGATGAAACCCTGGCTCGCCCTCACTTCCGTCGCTCTCCTGGCGGGAATCCTGTTCGTCCTCGTGGGCAGCCGGCATGCGCGGCTCGTAACACCACGGCTCGTGATCCTTCCCTTCGAATGCCAGGATCAGGGCCACGCCGGCAAAGAAGTCTGCGGAGGCATCACGGAGGTGGTAACCGCCGAGCTTGCAAAACGGTTCCGGACGGACCTCGAGGTGATCGCTCCCGACTCGGCCCGGGTCTACGCCGGGAAAAGCAGCTCCGAGCTGGCAAAGG
>CAXTNS010000275.1:0-3522 GCA_964245465.1 uncultured Thermoanaerobaculia bacterium | reverse complement strand
GTCCTAACCAGCAAGGTCGTGATCTCGGGCCGGCAGCTCAAGATGACCGCGCGGCTATCTTCGACGGCTCAAGAAGGAGCTCTCTGGCAAGAGAGCGCCGAGACGGATCTGGGCGACGCGCCGCTGCTCTATTGGCAGATCGTCCGCGGCGTGGCCCGGGAGCTCCGCCTGCCTCCGCCACCGGCCGTGGGTTTGCCGCAGGGCGTGAGGACCTCCTCTGCGGCCTATGAAGCCTACCTGCGCGGAACCTACCTGCTGAAGCAGGACTCCGTGGCGGCGGCGGCAAGCCTGCGGGATGCGGTTCTCCTGGATCCCAGGTTTGCCGACGCGTACGCCAAGCTCGCCCGGGCATTGGACAGCGTGGAAAAGCCCCTGTGCGCGGACATGGCGCTCATCGATGCCGCTGCGCGCCGGGCCCTCGCGATCGATCCCAACCTCGCGGAGGCGCACTCGGCTCTGGCGCACAGCCTCTTCCACTGCCACTTCGATTGGCAGGAGGCAGGCCGAGAGTACCGGCGGGCCCTCGCCCTCGATCCGGGAAACGCCGAGACCTATCATCAGTACGCCTTCTACCTGGCGAGCCTGGGGCGGCACGGCGACGCGATCGCCTCCGCGCGCCAAGCCCGTGAGCTCGATCCGGCTTCCATCTTGATGACCTCCGACTTCGCCTATTTCTTCTACCTGGGCCGCCGCTACGACGAAGCCGTCCAGGAGGCACGGAGGACCCTGGAGTTGATGGAGGTCTCCCCGGAAAACCCAGGAACGAAAAGGTTCTTCCGCTTCTGGACCCTCTGGGTCCTGTTCCACAGCGCCTTGGAGATCCGAGACGAGGAGACGGCCGTGGAAGCGGGAAGGGGGCTGATGGACTTCTACGGAGAGGGCCAGCAGGCGGCGAGCGTCCGGCGCCTGGATGATTTTCTGAGATGGCAGGAGCCCTGGCTTCAGCGGCGAGCCCGAACCCACCCCGTTCCGGCCTACTTCTCCGCGGTGGCGTCCCTGGAATCGGGCCACTCCGGCCCAGCGCTGGATGCTCTGGAAGAGGACTGCCGGACCCGCAAGAGCTTCATGCTTCTCTTCGTGGGTGCCGAGCCTGCCTTCGATCCTCTTCGCGGAGACCCGCGGTTCACCCGCATCCTCGACTGTATCCGGCTGCCGGCCGATGCTCCGGCACGGCGACCTACCCCACGACGGGCAGCAACGCCGAGGACACCAGGTCCCGGTTCTGCGGCGTCAGCGCGTGGCGGTACTTGCGGGCCATCTCGGCCGTGTCCTCCCGGGTGACGATCCGCTCGTAGAGGTTCGTCCGTTGCTTCGGGACATAGCCGGCGGACTGGATGAGGTGCTCCATCTCGTCCTGGCTCATCCGGTAGTGGGTGCCGGCCGAGGCCACGACGTTCTCCTCGATCATGATGGAGCCCATGTCGTCCGCCCCGAAAGCGAGGGCGGCCTGGCCGATCTTCTTGCCCTGGGTGACCCAACTCGTCTGGAAGTGGACGACGTTGTCGAGGAAGAGACGGGAGACGGCGAGCGTCCGCAGGTACTCCTCGGCGTAGGTCTCGGGCACGTCCGGCATGTCGGTGTGCTCGTGCTGGAAGGTCCAGGAGATGAAGGCTGTGAAACCGCCCGTCTCGTCCTGGAGGTCGCGCACCCGCTGGAAGTGCTCGACCCGGTCCACGACCGGCTCGCCCATGCCGTACATCATGGTGGCCGAGGTGCGCAAACCGTTCCTGTGGGCCTGGCGCATGATGTCGATCCACTCCTCGGCCGAGCACTTGGGATAGGCCAGCACGTCTTTGCGGATTGGGTCCGAGAGGATCTCGGCGCCGCCGCCGGGGATGGACATGAGGCCCGCGGCCTTCAGGCGGGCGATGACGTCGTAGAAGCTCATCCGCTCCTTCTTGGCGATGAACTTGACCTCCGGCGGCGAGAAGGCGTGGACGTGGCAGGCCGGGTAGTTCGAGCGCAGGTACCGGAGCAGGTCCTCGTAATAGGAGAGCGGCAGGTCCGGGTGGACGCCGCCCTGCATGAGGATGCCCGTGCCGTTGAGCGCCAGGGTCTCCTCCACCTTGCGGCCGATCTCCTCGAAGGGCAGCAGGTAGCCCTCGGGGTCCCCGGGCTCACGGTAGAAGGCGCAGAAGCGGCACTTGTAGACGCAGACGTTGGTGTAGTTGATGTTGCGGTCGACGTTGTAGGTGGCGACCGCGGGATCGTTGAAGCGGTTCCGCACCTCGTTGGCGGCGAGGCCCAGATCGAGCAGGTCGCCGTCGAGGATCAGGGTATGAGCATCGCCGGCCGAGATCCGATGGCTGGCCAGGGCGTCGTCGAGGATCTGTTGGACGGGTCGTCCAGAGGGTTCCAGATTCATAGCTCTTCTACTGTACCTTATCCTGTCCGCGGAATGGAGGAGCTACGGGTGCTGGTGGTGAGCGGCGATCCCCTGGCGCGGGCCGGGCTCGCTCTGCTGCTTGGGGGGCAGGAGGGCATCACCGTGTCCGGACAGGTGGCACCGGAGGAGGACTGGCCGGGCCCCGACGATCCCGACGCGGTCCTCTGGGATCTGGGGCTCGGACTCCGCTTGGGTCTCGAAGAATTGCGGTCTCTGGAAGGACTCCCTGTCGTCGCCATCGCGGCCGACGAGGCGGACGCGCGGGAGGCCCTGGCCGCCGGTGCCCGAGGGGCGCTTCCCAGGACTGCGGACGGGGACCTTCTGGCCGCCGCGTTGCGGGCCGTTGCCCTCGGGCTGGTCGTCCTGGATGCGGCCTTCGCGCCCAGCACCTCGGCCGAGCCGCCTGCGGAGCTGGCCGAACCGCTGACGCCACGGGAGCTCGAGGTCCTCCAACGTCTCACCCAGGGGCTCTCCAACAAGCAGATCGCCCAGCGGCTGGGGGTCAGCGAGCACACCGTGAAGTTCCACGTCAACGCCATCCTGGGCAAGCTGGGCGTCCAGAGCCGCAGCGAGGCCATCGTCCAAGCCGTCCGGCTGGGTCTGGTCGTGCTCTGACCTCCCCGAAAGTCCAGTCCCCACCTGATCGTTCGGGCGATGTGGCCCCGCCCGGCCCGGGTCTACCCTGCTCTCCATGACGAAGGAGAGCAATCGATGAACGATTTCGCGTGGCAGTTTTCAGAGAGTCTCGCCGGGGCCGTCGAGAAGGCCGCGGCTGGCGTGGTGTCGATCAAGGGCCGGAGACGGCGGGTGCCGTCAAGCGGCATCCTCTGGTCCGAGGGCGTCGTGGTGACGGCCCATCACGTCCTGGAGTGGGATGAGGACATCGAGATCGGCCTTCCGGACGGGACCACGACCACGGCCTCCGTGGCGGGCCGGGACCCCTCGACCGATCTGGCGGCGCTGCGCCTGGCCGTCTCCGCTCCTGCGCACGTGGAATGGGGGGAGAGCGGCGAGGTGAAGGCCGGCCATCTGATCGTGGGACTGAGCCGGCCGGGCCCCAGGGTCCGGGCCCGGCTGGGAATCCTGGGCTGTGTGGACGAGGGCTGGCGCACACCCATGGGGGGGCGGATCGACAC
>CAXTNS010000274.1:239-8733 GCA_964245465.1 uncultured Thermoanaerobaculia bacterium | reverse complement strand
GGTGGAGACGGCCCCCTTGAAGACTCCGGCCCAGAGAAAGGCCCCACAGAGCTCTCCGCGTCTCCTTGCCCGGCTGCTGCTCTGGGCGTTCCTGGGGGGGCTGCTGCTCAATCTCACGCCCACGGTGCTCGCTCTGCTGGTGGCGGAGGCCCTGTCTCTCAAGGGAGCGGCCGCCGGTGTGCGCGAGGGGGCCGCGGCGGCGGCGACCGGTGTCGTGGGCGCCTGCTGGGGGATCGCCGGCCTGGCGATCGCTTCGTCCCGGACGGGCTGGCCGGCCGGCTGGGGGGCCCAGCTCCAGGAGCCGCCCCTGGCCGCCCTGCTGGCCGTGGCCTCGGCGCTGCTCGCCTTGAACCTGTGGGGGCTGGTGGAGGTGCCTCTGGCCGCCCCTGGGGCCCATCCGAAAGGGACGGGCCGTCACCTGCTGGCGGGGGTGTTCACGGTGCCGCTCGCCCTGGCCTGGCCCGTGCCGCTGCTCCAGGAGCCGATCGGCTACTCCTTCGGACGCGGACCGGCCACGGTCTGCGCCGTCTACTCCATCATCGGCTTCGGCCTGGCGCTCCCCTATCTCCTCTTCCTTCTGGTGCCCGGCACCCCGGAGATTACCCGCAAGCTTCCGGAGCCCGGCGCCTGGCTGCCGCGCCTGCGGGAGGGGCTGGGCTTCCTGGCCGCGGTGGGGACGTTCTGGCTGCTCTACTCGCTCGCCCGCCAGGTGACCCCCGAGGGGCTCGCCTGGATCGAGCTCTCGCTGCTGGGCCTCGCTCTCGTGGCCTGGCTCCGGTCCAGGGAAGGCGTCGGCCGCACGCTTCGCTTCGCCCTCGTCCTCGGTCTCGCGGCCTGCGCCGCCGCCGCTCTCTGGATGGCCGACCTGAACCGCTTCGACCCGAAACCCGGGCTCTCGCCGGCTCAGCCGGCCATGCCTGAGACAACAGAGCCCCTCTCCAACACGACTTCAGGAGGTTGAACATGCTGAACAAGACGACCCGCACCACACTCCTCGGACTCGCCGCGCTGTCGCTCGCGACGCTCTCGGCCTTGCCCGCCCTGGCCGCCGGCGCGGTGGGCGAGAAGGCCCCCGACTTCAAGCTCAAGGGGATCGACGGCAAGACCTACTCGCTCGACGACTTCAAGGGCAAGACGGTGGTGCTCGAGTGGGTGAACCCCAACTGCCCGTTCTCGGACCGCCACGCGCGGGAGAAGACCATGTCGGAGCTCCACAAGCAGAACGGCGAGGTGGTCTGGCTCGGCATCAACAGCACCAACCCGGAGCACCGCGACTTCCTGAAGCCGGCCGAGCACCTGGCCTACAACCAGAAGAACGGTGTCAACTATCCCGTCCTGTATGACGAGACGGGCGCCGTGGGCCACGCCTACGACGCCAAGACCACGCCCCACATGTTCATCATCGATGCGGCCGGCAAGATCGCCTACAACGGCGCCATCGACGACGATCCCCGGGGCGGCAAGGCGAAAGCCGAGAGGGTGAACTACGTCGGCGGCGGCATCAAAGCCGAGAAGGCCGGCAAGAACCCCGATCCGTCGGCGACCAAGCCCTACGGCTGCAGCGTCAAGTATTGATCCGCCGCTATTGATGATTGTGTACGGAGAGGCCCGGGAGCGCGAGCTTCCGGGCCTTTTCGTTCAAAACATGCTGCCTTGACGGTCCGTTTCACCGTGATAGAATTGTTTTGTTCGCAAAACATTCTATGTTTGAAGCCGTAAGGCCTGAGGGTCGTGACACCAACAGTCAAAGTGTTTACCGACTACAATTCGGAGGGATGTGATGACGACCAGAAAAGACGCTCTGATGATGCAGGCTGTCTTCGCCTTCGCGCAGGGATGCGGGGGTGCCTTGATCAGCGAGGAGGCATGCACCTGGTTTCACAGCCAGTACTATGACTGGATCGACAGGGAAAAGACCAACGCGCTCGCCAAGGGGAAATCCCCACAGGACGTATGGAAGGAGCACGGCCCGAGCTTCGCAGGCCGCTTCCGGCTGATCGGCGAGCGCGCTGCGAAGGAGAGTAATGGAACCATTGAGGTCGACACTCTGAAGAGACATGCTCTCAACGTCGAGAGGGAGAGCGATTGTCCCTGGTGTCCTGACAAGTAGGGAGCCGCGTGGAGGGCGGACGGCGCCTTGAAAAGTAGCCTCTGGATTCGATTGCTGCTGGCGCTGACCGCCCTCAAGCTGCTGGGAGGGGTGGCGGGGTTCGTCTGGGATCCGGCCGTTTCGGCGCTGGCTGGGGACGAGACGGTCGCGTCTCCCCTCTTCCGTTGCCTCCTCCTGCTGTGCTTCGCCGCGGCCGGACTCTCACTCTTGAGCTCGGGGGTGGGCGACCGGCGGGCTGTCATCCTCGGCTCGTTCTTCTTCCTCCTGGCGGCGCCGTTCGCCAACCGGCCGCTCTTCGCAGTGGCGCAGTCTGGCCCGCCGGGGCTCGCCTGGCCGGTCCTCTTCCTCTACGTCCTGCCGCCGGACGCGTTCCTGCCCTGGTTCTTCTGGACGTTCGCCCAGGAGTTCCCGCACAGCGTCTCCTCGTTCAAGGTCCAGAGGTTCCTCGGCTGGGGACGAAAGGTGGCGCTGGCCGTCGGCATCGCCGGGTTCGCCTGGCAGCTCCTCCGGCTGGCCGTCGCTTGGACCCGGGCCAAGGCGCCGGTGACACCGGGAGAGTTGGCGCCGACAAAACCCAGCTCCGAGTTCTATGGCCCGCTGCTGCTCCTGGTGATTCTGGCGTTCGTCACGCTGCTCTGGCGGACGTGGGGCGCCACAGGTGAGGAAGGGCGGAGAGCCCGGCTGTTCGTGGCCGGACTGGTTGCGGGCCTGGTGCCGCTCTTCCTGCAGATCGTCCTGGAGCTGATCCCGCCATACAGGAAATGGCTGGACGCGAGCGGGCGGAGGGATGTGCTGGGCACGGTGTTCATCTTCCCCAGCCTGGGAATCGCCCTGTTCACCACGGCCTACTCGGTGCTCGTGGCCCACGTGCTGAACGTCAAGCTGATCGCCCGCAAGGCGCTCCAGTACGCATTGGCCCGCTACTCGGCCATCGGCCTCGCCGTGGTGCCTCTGATGGCGATCCTCGCCTACCTCTACCAGAACCGCGAGAAGAGCCTCGCGGAAATCTTCTCGGGCGTGCACCTGCTGCTCCTCGCCGCCTCCGCCGCCGTGGGCCTGGCGGCGCTGCGGTACCGGAAGACGCTCCTCGACTCGATCGACCGCCACTTCTTCCGGGATCAGTACGACGCCCGCCAGACGTTGACGCTGCTGGTCGAGAGAATCCGCGCCACGCATGGCGTGGCCGATCTCGCGAACCTGCTCTGCCGCGAGGCCGACCTGGCCCTCCATCCGGAGAACGTGTCGCTGATGGCCTTCGACCCCCGCTCCGGCGTGCTCGCCGATCCCAAGAACCGTCGGCGGCTCGACGCGTCCTCCCAACTCGCCACCCTGATCGCGAGTGCCAGCGATCCCCTGCCGGTGGAGCTCGAGGACGCCCGCTCGCCCCTGACCAAGCTGCCGGAGGCCGAGCGCCACTGGCTGGTGGACAGCGCCTTCCGGCTGCTCGTGCCCATCCTGGCGCGGGACGGCTCGTTGCTCGGCCTGATCGGGCTGGGCGAGAAGAAGAGCGGCCTGCCCTTCTTCCGCGAGGACCGCCAGCTCCTGCGGGCCATCGCCAGCAACGCCGCCTGGGTGCTGGAGCTGGAGCTCAGCCGCTCCCTGGGCTCCACCGCCCAGCGAAGCTCGCAGCAGCAGGTGGCCGGCGAGGCCGCCCTGCCCTTCCCCGATCCGGCGTCCTCCGGAGCGGAGCTCGCCAAGGAGTGCCCCAACTGCGGGCGGCTGTTCGCCTCCTACACGGTCTTCTGCAACCACTGCAGCCGCCGGCTCGAGCCGTCGCACGTGCCCTATGTGCTGCCCGGCAAGTTCCGTTTCGAGCGGCGGATCGGCACGGGCGGCATGGGCGTGGTCTACCGGGGGAGCGACCTGGCACTGAGCCGCCCGGTGGCCGTCAAGACGCTGCGGCGGGTTTCTCCCGAGGATGCCATGCGGCTGCGGCGCGAGGCGCGCACGGCCGCGGCCGTATCCCACCGCCACCTCGCGCCGGTCTACGGCATGGAGACCTGGCAGGGCACGCCGATGCTGGTGATGGAGCTGCTCGAAGGGGGCACGCTCAGCCAGCGCATCGAGAAAGGCCCTCTGGAAGCGGCCGAGACCGTGGAGCTGGGCATCGCCATGGCCGAGGCCCTGGAGCACCTCCACGCCTCGGACATCCTCCACCGCGACATCAAGCCGAGCAACATCGGCTACACCCGCTCCAACGTGCCCAAGCTGATGGACTTCGGCATCGCCCGCGTCATGTTCGACCTGCGCCGCGACCTCGAGGTGCCTCCGGAGGACGTTCTCGCGGAGGACTCCGTCCTGCTGCCGCCGACCTCGGTGTGGAACCGTACCCCCACCTCCGTGACCGTGTCGAAGCAGCTCGTGGGCACCCTCTCCTATCTCTCGCCCGAGGCCCTGATCGGCCAGCCAGCCGACACGTCGTTCGACCTCTGGGGCCTGGCGATCGTCCTCTACGAGTGCCTGCTCGGCCGCAAGATCTTCACCGGCGGCGACATCCAGCAGCTCATGAACCGCATCCGGCACGGCCGCGTCCCCGACTTCTCGCAGACCTGCCCCGAGCACGACGAGCTGCTCGGCGACTTCTTCCGCTCGGCCCTCCACAAGACGGTCTCGCGCCGGCCCGCGAGCGCCCGCGACTTCAAGGAACGGCTCGCGGCGTTGCGTCCGCGGCTGGCCGCCTGATATTTCCTGGTAAAAACTTGTCCTGACAAAAACTTGACGCAGCGCAAGGCTCGCCACTAAAATATGCGTTGCAAGCATTGATGATTGTCGTTTTCCTCTGATCGGTCCGGCGCCCCGTAGTTCGGTGTGACGGTGGTCTACTACCGGGCGTTTGCGTGCCCAAGGAGGAATCCATCATGGCGTACACTCAAGAGGGGATCATGGCCCAGATCTGGATCGCGTTCGGGCAGGGAGCCGGGGCGATCCGTGTGTCCCAGGAAGCGGCGATGGAGCTTCGCCGCTGGTACTTCAACGCGATCACTCCCCAGATCGTGGACGAGGAGTGGGAAACCGAGGCCATTCAGGTGCTCGACCGCATCCGCGCCATCGGCAGCCTGGCGGCCTTGAAGGCCACGACCCAGGGTGCCACGGCCATTTCGCCCCAGATCGTCTACGACTCGGCGTCCGCGGTGCAGGATACTTCGGAGACGGAGTTCTGCCCTCCCAAGCCACCGGTTCTGAGCTGACCGCCTTCTCGACCGTGGCGTGTTGATCCGCTCTCTCCCGACGCGGCTGGTCCCGCCGCTGGCTGCTTTCAAGCTGGCGCTGGGACTGGTCGCGTTCTGGGCCACCTGGGGGGCGGAGGCCGGCCAGGACCCCGCCTTCCCCTACGTCCTCCACGGCGTGCTCATCGTCGCCTTCGGCGGTACCGGGGCGCTTCTGCTCCTCGGCGGCCGTGAAGACCGGCGAGCGGTGAACCTGGGCGCTTTTTTCCTGGCCACCAGCACGGCCTGGGCAAACCGGCCGCTCCGGCTCTTCGCGGCGGGAGATCCGGGGCTCGGGCTCTTCTCCCTGGTGAACGCTCTGGAGTTGGACGCCTTCATGGCGTTCTTCCTCTGGCGGTTCGTGCGCGACTTCCCCACTCCGCCGACCTCCCTGTCCGTCCGCAGCCGGATTCAACTGGTGATCCGCTTGAGCGCGGTCGCCGGAGGGCTCCTCTTCGCCTTGAACCTCCTGGGCTACGCGGCCCACCATATACAGGATGCTTCCGGCCTCGCGGAGACGTTCGCCAGGTTTGCCCCCAAGAGGGGGAAGGGAATCTACTACGGCGTGGTGCTCCCCTTGACCACGGCGGCATTCCCGGCCCTGCTCTGGAAGGCCCGCTCCGCCCAGCGCGACGACCAGCGCCGGGCTCGCGTCTTCCTGCAACTGCTCGCCCTCAGCTTCGGACCGATGATCTTCCTGATCCTGCTCGAGCTTTTCTTCAGCCCTTATGAGCGTTTCCTCAAAGCCAACCCGGGACTGAGGGGGGAGATCATCCTGGGCGCCATGCTGCCGGCGTTGACCCTGCCGGTTACCGTACCGTATGCCGTGCTCATGCACCGGGTGCTCGACGTGCGCCTGATCGCCCGGCGGGCTTTCCAATACCTCATGGCCCGCTGTACGGCGCTCGCGCTGGTGGGCGTGCCCCTGGCCGGGCTCATCGTCTATCTCTGGTTCCACCGCGGGCAGAAGCTCGATCAGGTCTTCTCCGGCGGCCGCCTGCTGCTGCTGCTCTCGGTCGCCGCGGTGGGGATCTCCGCGCTGCGCTACCGCCGGCCGCTTCTCGACGCCATCGACCGCCGCTTCTTCCGCGAGCAGTACGACGCCCGGCAGATCCTCTCCCTGCTGGTCGACCGGATCCGCTCCATCCGGCACACCGACGAGCTCGCCAACCTGCTCACGCGGGAGATCGACCTCGCTCTTCACCTGGACGGGATCGCCATGCTGGTGCTCGACCCCCGGTCCGGCATGCTGGCCGACCCGCGGAGCCGGGCGCGCAAGCTCGACGCCTCCTCGCAGTTGGCGCACCTCGTATCGAGCACCACCTCTCCCCTGGAAGTGGACCTGGAGAACCCTCATTCCCCTCTGCTCAAGCTGCCGGACAAGGAGCGGCGGTGGCTGGCGGAGAGCGGTTTCCGACTGGTCGTGCCGATCCTCTCCCGGGACGGCTCCCTGCTGGGCCTGGTGGGTCTCGGCGAGAAGAAGAGCCGCCTGCCCTTCCTCAAGGAGGACCGGCAGCTCCTGCGCGCCATCGCCAGCAGCGCCGCCTGGGTCCTCGAGCTGGACACGATGCCGCCCCCCGCGGGCGACTCAACGCAGGAGGAGGACCTCACGCCTTCCCTCGGGCCTGGAGGGACCGGTGTCGCGGCCGCGGCCACCGAGCTCGCCAAGGAGTGCTCCAAGTGCGGCGCTCTCCATCCCTCCTACACCGTCTTCTGCAGCACCTGCAGCAAGCGCCTGGAGACCTCGCGCGTCCCCTACGTGCTGCCCGGCAAGTTCCGGTTCGAGCACCGGATCGGCGCGGGCGGCATGGGCGTCGTCTACAGCGGCGCCGACCTGGCGCTCGGCCGGCACGTGGCGATCAAGACCCTGCGGCAGGTCTCGACGGAAGACGCCATGCGGCTGCGGCGGGAGGCGCGGACGGCGGCGGCGGTCTCCCACCCGCACCTCGCTCCCATCTTCGGGATGGAGACCTGGCGGGGGGTGCCGATGCTGGTGATGGAGCTCCTGGAGGGAGGGACGCTCGCCCAGCGCATCGCCCGGGGGACCACGATCGCGCCGCACGAGACCGTGGACCTCGGCATCGCCATGGCCAGCGCCCTGGGCCAGCTCCACGAGGCCGACATCCTCCACCGCGACCTCAAGCCGAGCAACATCGGCTACACCCGGGACGGCGCCCCCAAGCTGATGGACTTCGGCATCGCCCGCGTGGTGTTCGAGCTGCGGAGGGAGGAGGCCCTGGGGGGAGAGGACGAGGAAGAAGGCGACGCCCTCATCCCCTCCGTCTCCGTGTGGACCGACGACGAGGAATCGGACCTGCCGCCCCGGCGCCGCTTCGTCGGCACCCTTTCCTATCTCTCCCCCGAGGCCCTGGCGGGCGAGCCGGCGGACGAGACCTTCGATCTCTGGGGTCTTTCCGTGGTGCTCTACGAGTGCCTGCTGGGCCGCAAGGTGTTCCTCGGCACCGACGCGCAGGTGGTGGAGCGCATCCAGGCGGGCCGGGCACCTGATTTCTCCCAGGTCTGCCCGGAGCACCCCGCCGTCCTGGGCGAATTCTTCCGCGAAGCGCTCCACCGCTCGCCCGACCGCCGGCCCGCGACCGCCCAGGCGTTGCGGCAGAGGCTGGAGGCGGTGCGGAAGGAGATCCCCTCTTAGTGTCTTCTAATAGGGCCCGCCCATCTCCAGGATCGTCGGCTTGATCTTGGCCGCCACGCCGAGCCCGTCGCCCAAGGGGAGCACGACGGCCTGGAGCTGGGGGTGCATCATGAGGTAGCCGTTGAAGGCGCGCAGGGCGTCCGCGTCACGGTCGTCTTCTTCAGAAGGCGCGGCCACGCTGCCGCCCCACAGCAGGTTGTCGCAGACCACGAGGCCGCCCACCCGGAGCTTGGGGACGATCTGGTCGAGATAGCGGCGGTATTCGGTCTTGACGGCGTCGACGTACGCGAGGTCGAACGGGCCCTCGAGACGGTGGAGCACGTCCAGGGCCGCGCCTTCGATCAGATCCACCCGGTCCGCCACGCCGCCACGCTCCAGATACCGGCGGGCCGTGGCGAGACGCTCCGGGTCCGTGTCGATCGAGACGACCCGGGCCTCCGGCGCGCCGCGGGCCAGGCAGAGGGCGCCGTAACCGATGGCGGTGCCGATCTCCAGGATCCGGCGGGCGCCGGTCGAGCGGGCCAG
>CAXTNS010000274.1:0-229 GCA_964245465.1 uncultured Thermoanaerobaculia bacterium | reverse complement strand
AAAGCCTGCTCTTCCATCTCCCGCAGCAAGGGCTCCCGGGGCGGCAGGAGCCGCTCCAGGTAGTCCTCCTGCTCTGGGTGGAGGATGGCGGCTCGGCCTCGTTTCATGGGGAAGGCGGACGCGTTCCGCCGCTCCCTCCTGGGGTCCAGGCGATGCTCTCCAGCGAGATCGAGCGCTTCCGGGCCACGGCCGTCGTGGGCTCGAGCAGGAAGTTGGAGGAGAGGAGCAC
>CAXTNS010000273.1:2882-8752 GCA_964245465.1 uncultured Thermoanaerobaculia bacterium | reverse complement strand
CCCCAGGGCGCCTTCCAGGAGGAACCGATGAAAAAGGGAATGGGTTGCCTGATCGCCGCGATCGTGGCGGTCGTTATTTTCGGGATGTACCTCGTGGGCGTCTACAACGGCCTCGTGGGTTCCGAGCAGGCCGTTGAGACCCAGTGGGCGAACGTGCAGAGCGCCTACCAGCGCCGGGCCGACCTGATCCCCAACCTGGTGGCGAGCGTCAAGGGCGCGGCCAACTTCGAGCAGACCACCCTGAGGGAAGTGATCGAGGCCCGCAGCCGGGTGGGGCAGCTCACCCCGCAGGCCACCAGCGAGATCCTGAACGACCCGCAGAAGTTCGCCCAGTTCCAGCAGGCGCAGGACCAGCTCTCCTCGGCCCTGAGCCGCTTGATGGTGGTGGTGGAGCAGTACCCGCAGCTCCAGGCCGTGCAGGGTTTCCGGGACCTCATGGTGCAGCTCGAGGGCACGGAGAACCGCATCGGCGTCGAGCGCCGCAACTTCAACCTGGCGGCCCAGGACTACAACACCCGCATCAAGCGCTTTCCGGCCGCTCTCTTCGCCCGGATGATGGGCTTCGAGCCCCGGCCCTATTTCCAGGCCCAGTCCGGAGCGGAGACGGCGCCGAAGGTGGATTTCGGGACGACGCCTTAGGGAATCAGCCGGCCCTGAGGAACCTTTCGCCCTTCATCCGTATCTATAGGGAATGAGGGGCGGAGCTGCCTGTCCCCCTAGACAGGAATACGCGTCTGCCGTATACGTTTGTTGTTAAGGGAATGATTGCACTGAGATCGCTCTCCGTTGTCGCCCTGGGGCTCGCCTGCCTGCTCTCCCTCGCGGGGTGCTCGGGGACGGGCGCGTGCGCCGATGCCGGCAAAAGCGAGGAGCTGAGGGCGCGCCGCGGTACGTTCCGTCAGCGGGTGCTGCTCACGGGTGAGCTGGCGGCGGAGAAGGGCGAGGCCCTGGTGGTGCCCCGCACGAACACCTGGCAGCTCCAGATCCGCTGGATGGCCCCGGACGGCGCCATGGTCCGGGCAGGCGATCCCGTGGTGGCGTTCGACAACTCGCAGTTCGCCTCCGATCTTGAGGAGAAGCGCCTTTCGGCCTCGAACGCCGGAAGCGAGCTGGAGCGCGCCCGGGCCGAGTCCAAGACCACGCTGGCCGACAAGGTGTTCCAGGTGGAGAAGGCCAGGTCGGAGTTGGAGAAGGCCCGCATCGCCGCGGCCATCCCCAAGGACCTGCTCTCGGTGCGCGAGTACCAGGAGCGCCAGCTCGCCCTGAAGCGCGCCGAGTCCGAGCTCGCCAAGGCCGAGGAAGACCTCGCCGCTCAGAAGCGGGGGAGCACCACGGACATTCAGATCCAGGGCATCTCCCTGGACAAGTCGAACCGCGAGATCCGCGACGCCGAGGAGGCGATCGACGCCCTCACCCTCAAAGCCCCGCGGGATGGCATGGTGCTCGTGGGCGACCATCCCTGGGAGGGGCGCAAGCTCCAGTTGGGCGACTCCGTGTGGGTGGGGCTGACGGTGGTCACCCTGCCGGAGCTGTCGTCCATGATCGTCCAGGCCAACCTCTCGGACGTGGACGACGGCCGCATCGCCCCGGGCATGGAGGTGGTCTGCACGCTCGACGCCTATCCCAACACCCCCTACCGGGGCCGGGTGACGGAGATCTCGCCCGTGGCCCGGGAGTCGAAGCGGAGCCCGCTGCTGCGCTACTTCCCGGTGCGGATCGCGCTCGACAAGTCGGACCCCCGGCGCATGCGGCCGGGCATGTCCGTGCGGGTCGAGGTGCTGGGGCCGGAGAAGAAGGACGCCCTGCTCGTGCCGCGGGCCGCTCTGGACTTCTCTGGCGGCAAGACGCGGGTGCTCCTGGCCTCGGGCGGCGCCGCCGACGTGCGGCTCGGGCCGTGCGGGGCCGAGGAGTGCGTGGTGGAGTCGGGTCTCAAGGAAGGGACACCTCTCCGTGGGAGGACAGGGTGAGCCCTCGCCGTCGTCGCATCACCCGTTTCGCCGTGAGCGGCGCGGTGCTTCTGGCGTTCCTGGCCGGTCTCTGGCTGGTGGCTGGGCGGGCCTCCGCCACGGCGGCTGGCGGCGGTTGGGCCGAGGTACGGCGGGACGACCTGGTGATCGGCGCGCCTGTCTCGGGCACTCTGGCTTCCGTGCAGTCGCTGCGCATCGGTCCCCCGCAGGTCCAGGAGGTGTGGGACTACAAGATCGCCTTCATGGCTCCCGAGGGGGCGCAGGTGCGGGCCGGCGAGCCCGTGCTGGGGTTCGACACCTCGGAGCTGGAGCGCGAGCTGTTGGACAAGATGGCGGAGCGCGACTCGGCTCAGAAGGAGTTGGAGAAGCGCCAGACGAACCTGGAAATCGCCGCCCACGACGCCGGTCTGGAGCTTGCCGAGGCCGAAGCCCGCCAGCGCAAGGCCGCCCTCAAAGTGGACGTGCCGGCCGAGCTGGTGGCGTCCAAGGAGTTGGCGAAGTCCCGCGAGGAGCTGGCGCTCGCTACCCGCGAGGTCGCCTACCTGAAGGAGAAGGCGCGCCTCCAGAAGCTCCAGGCAGGCTCCGAAATGGCGTCTCTGGTGAGCCGGCGCGACCGCGCCGCCGCCCGCGTGCGGGAGATGGAGGACGCCATCCGCCGCATGATGGTGGCCGCTCCCCGGGACGGCACCGTGGTCTACCTGGACACCGGCCAGGGCGAGAAGAAGAAGGTGGGCGACTCGGCGTGGCGGGGGCAGTCGATCCTGGAGATCCCGGACCTGCGGACCTTGCGGGCCGAGGGGGAGATTGACGAGGCGGACGCCGGCCGTGTGGCCGTGGGCCAGCGCGTGACGCTGCGGCTCGACGCCCATCCGGACGACGTGTTCACGGGCCGGGTGCGCTCGATCGGCGGCGCCGTCCGGAGCAAGTCGGAATTCAATCCCTTGAAAGTCGTCAAGCTGGAGATCGACCTCGACCGCACGGACCCGCAGCGCATGCGCCCGGGCATGCGCTTCACGGGCACGGTGGAGATCGAGCGGCTCGCCAAGGCCCTGGTGGTGCCGGCCGAGACCGTGTTCACCCGTCCGGACGGTCCGGTGGTCTACCGGCGCCAGGGCTGGGGCACGGAGGAGGTGCGGCCCGTGCTCGGGCGCCGCAACGAGCGGCTGGTGGAGATCAAGACGGGGCTCTCCCTGGGGGACAAGGTCTCCCAGCAGGACCTGGCGGAGGAGGACCGGTGAAGCTCTCTCGGATCCTCATGGCCGTGGTGGCCGTGGGCGTGCTCCTGGCTCTCGGGGCGTTCCTGCCCACGGCCCGTTCCAGCGAGGGGGACGTGCCGGTGGTGACGGTCGAGCCCCAGGACTTCCAGCGCCGGATTCCGGCCCAGGGGAACCTCCAGGCCGTGCGGGCCACGCCGGTCGCCGTCCCACCGGGTGTGCCCGGGCCGTTCCGCATCGGCTGGATCGCCCCGGACGGCTCGCGGGTAAAGCAGGGGGACGCGGTCATCCGCTTCGACCCGAGCGCCATCGAGAAGCAACTGATCGGCGCCGAGGATGACCTGCGGGAAGCCCGTCTGAAGATGGAGAAGGAGCAGATCCAGGGCCTCTCCGAAGTGCGCAAGCTGGAGCACGACGCGGCCATGGCCCGGGTGGAGCTGGAGAACTCCCGGCAGTTCCAGAAGAAGGACGCCCTGATCTTCTCGCGGAGCGAGATCATCGAGTCCGATATCGACCAGGAATTGGCCCAGGAGCGGGAGAAGCACGCCGAGGCCGCCCAGGGCACGCGCAAGCGCCTCTCGGGTACGGAGGTGGCCCTGCTCCAGATCAAGGTCCGCCAGGCGGACGCCAAGATCCAGCAGTCGCGCCAGGGCCTCCAGGCCCTTACGGTGGCGGCGCCTCACGACGGCGTCCTCATCCTCAAGCGCAACTGGCGGGGCGAGACCACCCGGGTGGGCGACAGCGTGTGGAACGGCCAGCCGCTCGCCGAGATCCCGGACCTTTCTACGATGGAAGCCGAGGTCTACGTGCTGGAGGCGGACGCCGGAGGGCTGAAGCCCGGCCGGCCGGCCACGCTCACGGTCGAGTCCGCGCCCGGGATCACCTACCCGGCGAGCATCGCCCGGGTGGACGCCCTGGCCAAGCCTCGGGTGCCGGGCTCGCCCGTGCAGTACTTCGCCGTCACCTTGAAGCTCGACCGCACGGACACGCGGGTGATGAAACCGGGCCAGCGGGTGCAGGCGGTTCTCCTACTTGAAGAGCGCAAGGGTGCCCTCCTGGCCCCACGGCAGGCCGTGTTCGACCGCGAGGGGCGCTCCGTCGTCTTCCGCCGCAAGCCGGGAGGCGGGTTCGATCCGGTCGAGGTGAAGCTCGGGCCTTCCACCATGGGCCGGGTGGTCGTGGAATCGGGCATCAAGAAGGGGGACGTGCTCGCCATGCGCGATCCCACGAAGCCGGCCGGTACACCCGAAGTCAAGGCTCCGAAACCGCCGCCAGCCTCGCCGGCCCAGGGCTCCGGCCGGAGTGTGATGATCACGATCCGATGACTCCCCAGGAAGCTTTCCGCTCGGCGCTGGACAATCTGGCGGCTCACAAGCTGCGCTCGGCGCTTACCATGCTCGGCATGATCTTCGGCGTGGGCGCCGTGATCGCCATGATGTCCATCGGCGCCGGAGCCGAGCGCCAGGCCCTGTCGTCCATTGAGCGGCTCGGCCTGCGCAACGTGCTGGTGCGGGCCAAGACCTTCAAAGACGACGAGCTGCGGGAGATCCGCCAGACCTCGCTCGGTGTTTCCCAGCGCGACGCCGCCGCCATCGCCGAGGCGGTGCCCGGCGTCGAGCTGGTGGCTCCGCGCATCCGCGTCGATCCCTACAAGGTGCTCGCGCCCACGGGCAAGGCTGACGGCACGGCGGTCTACGGCGTGACGCCTCTCCATGCCGATCTGTCCCACCTGGGGGTGGCCGAGGGGCGCTTCCTCGATCCGCTCGACGAGAGCACCCATGCCCAGGTATGTGTGATCGGCCCGGCCGTGCGGCGCGACCTCTTCGGCTATGGCCCGGCCGTGGGCAAGGTGGTCAAGATCAACGACGTCTGGCTGGAGGTGGTGGGCGTGCTGGCCTCCGCGGACGCCGCATCGGCCAAGAGCGTCACGGGCAAGAGCGGTGGATCGGGGGAGGGAGAGGCCTCGGCCACGCCCGCTACCCCCGCGGTTACCGCCAGCCGCGAAATCTACCTGCCGCTCTCCACGGCCGACCGCAAGTTCGAGCACCCGGACCTCGCCTCGCCCCTGGATGAGATCGTCGTCCGCTTGAAAGACGGCGTGAGCGGCGGGGAGGCCTCCTCCGTGATGCGCGACCTCCTGGACCGGTTGCATGGCGGGGCTCAGGATTACGACCTGGTCGTCCCCGAGGCCCTGCTCGCCGAGAGCCGGCGTACGCAGCGACTGTTCAACGTGGTCATGGGGGCTATCGCCGGCATCTCGCTCCTCGTGGGCGGCATCGGCATCATGAACATCATGCTGGCCACGGTCCTGGAGCGCACGCGGGAGATCGGTGTCCGGAGGGCCGTGGGCGCCAAGAGCAGCGACATCCGCTTTCAGTTCATCGTGGAGTCGTTCGCCATCAGCGTGATCGGCGGGCTCACCGGTATCGCCGCCGGTCTGGCCCTGGCCAAGGGCGTGGCGGCCTACGCCGGCTGGGAGACGATCGTCACGGGCGCTTCCATCGTCCTCTCGACCGGGGTGGCCATGGCCGTGGGGCTGGCCTCCGGGATCTACCCCGCCTCGCGGGCCGCTGCGCTCGATCCCATCGAAGCGCTGCGGTATGAGTGAAGCTCCTCATCCTGGGCGGCACCCGCTTCGTGGGCCGCCACCTGACCGAGGCGGCCCTCGCGGCGGGGCACCGGGTCACCC